>NZ_JBQDEX010000027.1:0-24412 GCF_052084945.1 Oceanisphaera sp. | reverse complement strand
AGGTGACTCTGTTTCCTCTAGGTCCAGCTTTAAATCAGATCACATTTTTACTTAGATTGGTATGATAGTGGATATTGAATGACACGTAGCGCAGTATGCTAACGGCCATACCCCCAGCGCGACACCAGCGTATGATCTAAATCGAGGTGGTCAAGAATGCGCGCCACCATAAAATCGACTAAATCCGCTATGGATTGCGGCTGGTGATAAAAGCCTGGTGACGCCGGCATAATGGTCACCCCTAGGTGGGCTAATTTAAGCATATTTTCTAAATGCAGCGCAGAATAAGGTGACTCACGCGGCACCACTATTAACTGGCCTTTTTCTTTGATCACCACATCGGCGGCACGCTCAATTAAGTTATCTGACATACCCGTAGCAATAGACGCTATGGTGCCCATAGAGCAGGGGCAAATCACCATACGCCCTGGTGCCCCCGAGCCTGACGCCACCGGAGAAAACCACTCTTCTTTACCGTATACCTTTAGTTGATCAGGTTTAGCCTGATAACGCTCACTTAATAACGCCGTTAATGCCTCAGGCTTAGCCGGCCATTGCTCACCCTGCTCGGTAGCCATCACCACGCGTGCAGCACTCGATACCAACAAGTGCACTTGCAGACCTGCGGCTAATAGGCGCTCTAATAACAACAAGGCATAAGGTGCGCCCGAGGCACCCGATAATGCTAAGGTAATTTGCTTATCACGAGAGTAACCCTCTGTGCTCATACTATTGCTCCAAGTGCTGTGTAAGCGCGGTTAATAAACGCTGATGAATACCACCAAAGCCACCGTTACTCATCACCAGAATATGATCATCAGGTTTGGCGGTGCTAACCAATGCTGCAATTAACGAGTCCATGTCGTCATACACGCATCCCTCGGGGCAGGCGGTCGCGACCGCCTCTAAATCCCACTCCAGCCCTGGTGGGCGAAACAAATAAGTGGCATCAGCTAATTGTAAAGAGTCTGCTAACGGCTGCTGATGAATGCCCATTTTCATGGTGTTAGAGCGCGGCTCTAATACCGCCAATACTCGCCCGCCTTGTGCATTGTTAGCCGCATTTACTTGCGCTTTAAGGCCAGCCAAAGTAGTAGCAATAGCGGTAGGGTGATGGGCAAAATCATCCCAGACACTAATATTATTGACGGTACCCTTTAACTCCATACGTCGCTTGGGTGATACAAATAAACACAGTGACTTAATGGCTTCAATCACAGGCACCCCAGCATGACGCGCCGCCGCCAATGCCATTAAGCCATTATGCACGTTGTGCAAACCCATGCAGCCCCAGTGCACCTCACCCACTTTTTTACCGTCAAGCAGCACCATAAATTGACTGCCATCGGCTTGTAACGCCTGTGCTTGCCATAAACCCTGTTCGCCAACATATTCCACTTCGCTCCAACACCCCATGGCCAACACCTCATCCAGTGCCGGCGTTTGACTAGGAGTGAGCACTCGGCCGTGGCCCGGTACCATGCGTAATAAGTGATGAAATTGACGCTGAATGGCGCCAAGATCGTCAAAAATATCGGCATGATCGAACTCAAGGTTATTTAAAATCAGCGTATTGGGACGATAATGTACAAACTTAGAGCGCTTATCAAAAAAAGCGCTATCGTACTCATCTGCTTCAATAACAAAGAAAGGCGCATCGCCTAAGCGTGCCGATACATCAAAATTGCCGGGCACACCGCCAATTAAAAAGCCGGGGTTAAGACCGCAATCTTCTAAAATCCACGCCAGCATGCCCGCCGTGGTGGTTTTGCCGTGGGTACCGGCCACCGCTAATACCCAACGCTCTTGTAGTACATGCTCTAGCAACCACTGTGGCCCAGAGGTATAGGGAATGCGTTGGTTAAGCACCGCCTCTACACAGGGATTACCGCGACTCATGGCATTACCAATCACCACCAAGTCAGGAACAGGATCCAGCTGTGCCGGATCGTAACCTTCTATTAGCCCTATGCCTTGTTGCTCTAATTGCGTACTCATCGGAGGATACACATTCGCATCGCTCCCCGTTACCTGATAGCCAAGCTGCTTGGCTAATACGGCTAAGCCGCCCATAAAGGTGCCGCAAATACCTAAAATATGAATATGCATGAAGGCTCTCTGTTTGCTGTGTGGTCTGTATTCTAACAATCTGTCACCACTTTGGGCACTTGTGTGGCGATCTCTACGACAGTAGTTATAATATCACTCGATTAAAGACAATAAACCTAAATACCCTTGTATCACTGAGGCCTGCTCATCACCATGATAGGCTCAGTTATTCATTTTGTTACCCATAATAGAAAGGAAGTGTCATGAGCCTGAATCAGGTACCTGCCGGAAAAAGCCTCCCAGAAGATATCTATGTAGTGATCGAAATTCCACAAAATGCCGATCCCATTAAATACGAAGTCGACAAAGACACAGGCGCCTTGTTTGTAGACCGCTTTATGTCTACCCCAATGTTTTACCCGTGCAACTATGGTTATGTGAATAACACTTTGTCATTGGATGGTGACCCAGTCGATGTATTGGTACACACTCCCTACCCACTAGAAGCGGGTTCAGTGATCCGTTGTCGTCCGGTGGGCGTGTTAAACATGACCGACGAGTCGGGTGTAGACGCTAAAATTATTGCCGTTCCGCACAGCAAGCTCAGCAAAGAGTATGAGCACATTCAAGATATTAATGATGTGTCTGAATTACTTAAAGCCCAAGTTAAACACTTCTTTGAGCATTACAAAGAGTTGGAAGCAGGCAAGTGGGTTAAATTAGACGGTTGGGGCGACAAAGCCGCTGCCGAAGCTGAGATCTTAGAATCTGCCGAGCGCTTCAATAAAGCCTAATTAACGAAGCTGACGCTGCATGTAAAAGCCTCCAATAAATTGGAGGCTTTTTTATGCCTCCGTCTTACCGGACTTGCTCCGATATCTCACTTTTATGTTTAAAGCCTACAGACAAACCGAGATCCTGAAACCCTCATCCTAGGCTACAACCCGGTATCAGGATGACGGCTAAAAAAGCGGTAAGTTAAAAGAGCCAAACACAGAGCTGTGTTTATCTTTAGCGTACGATGTACAGCGCTTAACGTTTCACGCTAACTATTTGACAATTAATTAACATCGCTTAGGCTAATTGGGTTAACGACTCGCTGAAGGAATGCTTAAATGTCGATTAGAATCGGACTTTTGTTAACCTGCCTGCCCTTTATGGCATCGGCCCATAATCTAACATTACAACAAACCGCGCCTGCGGTAGCTGTCACCAATGCCGGGGAACTCACACTTAATAATGATAGATTAAGTACTCGTAATTGGCAGCTTAGCAAGGGCGCAGGCAAAGTACGCTTGGTACAACATATTGCAGGCCGTACTCGTGCTAAAGAGCTGAATGCCACCTTAATTGAAGCACTTAAAGCCGCCAAGCTTCCCCGCGACCGTTATCAGACTATTACCATCATTAATGTTGACGATGCAATCTTTGGGACATCGGGCTTTGTGCGTAGTAGTGCCGAAAGCAGTAAACGAGAATTTCCTTGGTCATCAATCATAATCGACAATAAAGGATCAGTAGCACAAGAGTGGCAACTAACAGCCAAAAATGCGGCTATTGTTCTATTAAATAAGGAAGGACTGGTGCTTTTTGCTAAGGAAGGGGCATTAACAAGTGAGCAAATAAAAGAGGTAATGACGCTGATAAAAACGGCGCTATAAAAATAAAACAACCAAGGTTTATCAAGGCCTTATGTTTTGTTACTGCTTACTCTATGATGGCAATAATGGTGGCCAAAATACCTAGGCTTGAGAAGTAACCTATCAACAATAACACTCTACCGATGCTAGGTTTACCTTTAATATTTTGTTGCATGTACATGCATAGCTCCGTTTAAAATTTCAGCCTAAATTTTAACATGAAACCAACATGGTTAACAATAGAAACTGATGAAGCCAAAAAACGCAACACTTGATAGTAAAGTAAGAAACCGTAGAGCTCTTTTGCTGCAGTTAGCCGAGCAAAGGGGCATTGCCGGTTTGTTGCGTGGTGAGGCCAAAGTCAGTTTTGGTGAGCGCTTTACGGTAAGGTTGCAGCTGGATCAGGCCGCGCGCCAGAAAAACCTAGAAACTATTATTGAACTGGCCAGTAGGAAAGGCGGTGATGAGGTAGGAAATGAGCCCGATCCCGACTGGCTAAGTCATTATTTAAAGCTGGCTGAAAATATTCGCCACCCCGCCATGCAGCAATTTTGGGCCAATATTTTGTCACAAGAAGTATTGCATCCAGGCCATTGCTCCATTCAATCTTTAAGCTGCCTGCGCTATATGACCCAAAAAGACGCGCTATTACTGCAAAAAGCCAGCGCCTTGGGCTGCCATTTTGGTGACGATAATTTACGCTTATTGTTAGGTTATCAATACAAAACGCTCCTACAAGGTCAGCGCCAGCAACGATTAAGTCTAGGCCGATATCGCTTACCTTACGCTGGCTTGTTACAACTGTCTGAGCTGGGGTTATTACATCAGTCAGAGTTAGAATCTGGTGAGTTATCGCTTACCTCCCCGCTGACGGTCATCCTAAACACTCAACCTATGACGCTCCACCCGCAAAAAAAAGGCGTTCGTTTATTATATTACCGCTTTACTACTGTCGGTAATGAACTGGCCCGCTTGATCACAGAAAGTACCCCCACCGACTACCGCCGCGACCTACAAGACTTGCTAGCGCCCCTTGGGCAGTTAAAGCTTTAAGATATTTTCGCAACGGAAGAACGCGGAAGACACGGAAAAATAGCGATCCAATCTGAAAAATATTTAATGATTAAAAACAAAGCCTTCGTAGGGTTGTCAGTTTTATTGTCGGGGCACTTTTATGCTAGCACCGCTTGTTTTATACAATAAGTAATCGACCAAAAAACGTGGCGCGGTCGAAAGTCGGTCGAATAAACTCTCCCCTACAAAACCCGTATCGTACGGCTGGCTTTATCAATAACATTATTGGCACTTTCAACCTTATCTCAGCTTAATTTTTCCGTGTATTTTGTGGATTCCGTTGCAAAGAATTTATCTTTAAGGTCAGCTGACGACAAAGCACACATGGCTGATAAAATATGACTTCATTGCTCTTGCGGCTAAAGCGCTCTGCAAAAAACTCAAAAAAATACCGGAACGAGTCCGGTATAAAGGTGGTTTGCAATAGGGTTGGGTGTCGGATCTTTCTTAAAGCTTCAAGCTTACAGCTTTCTTTTAAGCATATTGTGCTTGCGCTTCAGCCTGTGCCTGCTCTGAGGCTTGAGTATTAAACCACGCCAAGGAATCTGCCAATGCAGCCACTTCACCAATCACCATTAATGAAGGGCTAACCACTTGCTCAGCTAACGCCCCCAGTTCACTTAAGTTGCCTCTTACCATCCGTTGCTGTGGCGTGGTACCGCGCTCAATCAGTGCGACTGGTGTACTGGGCGCTAAACCATGCTCAATAAGGCGCTGTTGAATATGGCCCGAGCGCATTAAGCCCATATAAATCACTAACGTCTGACGGCTTTGTGCCAATGATGCCCAATTAGGCTCTTTGCCATCTTGTTTACTGTGCCCGGTAATAAACACCGCACTTTGCGCATGATCACGGTGAGTGAGCGGAATGCCCGCATAAGCAGTGGCCCCTGCGGCCGCTGTTATGCCCGGCACGACTTGAAAGCAAATGCCGGCGGCTTTTAGTACTTGCAGTTCTTCGGCGCCACGGCCAAACATAAAGGGATCGCCCCCTTTAAGGCGCACCACTCGCTTACCGCTTTGGGCTTGAGCCACTAATAAGCCATTAATTTGCTCTTGCGGCACACTATGATGTCCCGCTTTTTTGCCCACAGCGATCAGTTCAGCTTCGGGGCGGATCAGCGCCATGATTTCAGGCGACACCAGCTGGTCATATAACACCACTTCAGCCTTTTGTAATTCATTTAAGGCCTTAACAGTGAGTAGATCTGGGTCCCCCGGACCCGCACCCACTAAGATAACCTCGCCTAATTGCGGTTTGGCTATCGACTGCTTTAACCAGCGCTCGGCTTCTGCAATTTTACCTTGTGCTAACAGGTGATTAAGAGTGACATCATCTTCTACTCGCGCCCAAAAGCGACGACGTTCAGTGGGAGTCGCAAAGCTGCTTTGAACCTTGTGCCGTAGCTTACCTGCCACGCGGCTCAAGGCGCCCCAATGCTTAGGCAAAATAGCATCTAAACGTGCTCGTAATAAACGCGCTAGCCAAGGGGCATTACCGCCAGTACTAAAGGCCACTTGCAAGGGTAAGCGCTCAACGATAGAGGGAAAAATTACCGCAGAACGTTTGCTATCATCGGCTTTATTCACTAACAAGCCGCGCAAATTTGCGGCCTGATAAACACGGGCATTCACCTCAGTACTATTGGTCGCGGCCACCACTAAGAATTGCTGATCTAAATAGGCTTCATTAAATACATCATTTTGCCAAATAAACTGTGACTGCAATGTGGCAAGTTCGGGGCAAAGTTCAGGGGCGACCACCGTTAGTCGTGCACCGCGCGCCAGTAATACCCGAGCCTTGCGTGCCGCAACCGCACCTCCCCCCACTACCAAACAAGGGCGGTGTTTAATTTTAATAAATAGGGGCAGGTGTTCCATAATCGTTTCCACTCATATATTGAAGTGGTATTAGTATAAGGGAGGCCAAGTAGATCTCAAAAGAATGAATAATGACTTTTTATATCCAAAAGGAATATAAAAGACAGCGCCGAGCGCCCAGCACCAAGCGCCTAGCTGAAAACCAACCCAACAAAGAAAGATACCGGAGCAAGTCCGGCATGACGGAAGAAGAGCATGGCATTGTCTTTAAGCCGTCATCCTGACGAAAGTCAGGATCTTTCCCCAACCGTCATCCTGATACCGGGTCGTAGCTCGGCATGACGGTTTCAGGATCTCGAGCAGATGGCTTTACGCCTTACGCCCACCGCGGAACGCAAAACTAACCCAGTGTTTTTGTTTAACTTACGGCTTATAGCTTACGGCTTAAAGCTCTCCGAAGGGGCAGAGATACCGGAGCAAGTCCGGTATGACGGCAGAGAGCAGAGGGTAGTTTTGCTCTTCTTTAGCTGGGCGCCGGGCGCTTAGACCCGTCATGCCGGGCTCGACCCGGTATCGGCGCTATGTTTTAGCGATAAACTGACGTAGTAGGTCTTTCCAAGAAACCAGCCCTGTTAGTTTGCCGTCGTCCATAACAGGCAAACAACCAATGTTATGCTCAAGCATAATGCGCGCCGCACTTTCTAAAGTAGCAGCACCGGTAATGGTTATCACATTGCGGCTCATTGCTTGGTGCACTCGGCGCTGTAGGGTATCGCGGTCGCGATCAACCTCAGCGTCAGTCCCCAAATAAGGGCTAAGGGCACGGGTCATATCGGCATGGCTAATAATACCGCATAACACCTCTTGGCTATTAAGCACCAATAAATGGCGAAAAGCAGATTGGGTAAAAATATCTTGCACAAACTCTAATCGGTCATCTTGGTGCACAGTAGCAATACGCCGCGTCATTATCTCTTGAATTCGCATGCACTCTCCTATTGTTGGCTGATAAAGCCAAAGAGCCGTGCAGACTAGATACCACTGCCATCGGCTTCTTGATTTTCATGAAGACCACACTCACGTTTCATACCAAAGAAACGAGTATCAGCCTCAGACATACCGGGTTCCCACTTAGCAGTGGTTTGTACATCCCCTACAGAAACATATCCCTGCTCCCATAATGGATGATACGGTAAATCGAACTGCTTTAGGTAATAGTGCACGTCTTTATTGCTCCAGTCGATGATCGGCAAGAACTTAAAGCGACCGCCTTGTATTCCTAACACCTCTAATTTATCTCGACTTTCAGACTGACTACGACGCAGCCCCGAAAACCAAATGCCAGCATCTAACTCACGCAAGGCGCGCTGCATGGGTTCAACTTTATTAATTTGATTATAACGGCTCAGACCCTCTTCACCCTGACACCATAACTGACCATAACGGGCTTCTTGCCAAGCGGCAGAATGAGTCGCTTGATAAACTTTAAGGTTTAAGCCTAGACGCTCAGTGAGTTCATCAATAAAACGATACGTTTCTGGAAACAAATAGCCGGTGTCAGTCAAAATCACCGGAATATCTGCTTTTTCTTGAGTCACCAAGTGCAGCATTACCGCCGCTTGAATACCAAAACTTGACGATAACACGGGAGCACCCGGTAGGTGCTCCAATGCCCAGCGTACCCGCTCGGGTGCGCTCATAGCCGCAAGTTCTTGATTAAGCGGGGCCAAGGCCGCCGCTCGTTCAACGCTGTTTAAACTATTCAGCTCAGATAAGCTGGGAAGTAAACTAGACTGCATAAAAGTCCCTCGCCGAGTCGATAACCGGTGCAATAATGCCGGCACGGATCACAAAGTCACCAAAACCTTCACCGCTATTGCGCTCACTCGACCAGCGACCAATTAACTGATCCAGCTCTTCCATGATCTGGCGGTCGGTAATGTTCTCTTTGTACATACGCGGAATGCGCGTACCTTCACGGTTACCGCCCAAGTGCAGATTATAACGACCAGGCGCTTTACCCACTAAGCCAACTTCCGCCAGCATAGCTCTGCCACAGCCATTAGGGCAGCCGGTAACACGGAAGATAATATTGTCATCATCAATATTGTGCTTCGCTAAATACCCTTCCAGCTCGGTCACATAGGCTGGCAAGACACGCTCCGACTCCGCCATGGCTAATGGGCAAGTCGGCAAAGCCACACAGGCCATCGAGCTCTTGCGCTGATCTGATACTGTGTCTTCAATCAAACCGTGCTCGCGAGCGAGCTGTTCAATTTGGTCTTTTTGCTCTGTGGGTACACCGGCAATAATCAGGTTTTGATTGGCGGTTAAGCGAAAGTCACCCTGATGAACCTTAGCAATCTCACGCATGCCGGTTTTTAGCGGCTTGCTTGGATAATCTAGAATTCGACCATTTTCAATAAACAGCGTTAAATGCTGCTTGCCATCAATGCCCTCTACCCAACCAAAGCGATCGCCACGGCTCGTAAACTCATACGGGCGCACCTCAGCAAACTCAATACCCGCCCGCTTTTCTACTTCGGCCTTAAATACCTCAACGCCCACCCGCTCAAGCGTATACTTGGTTTTGGCGTTTTTACGCTCCACACGATTACCCATATCCCGCTGGGTAGTCACCACCGCCTCGGCAATGGCTAATGCGTGAGAGACCGGAATAAAACCAAAATCGGTGGCTTTACGTGGATAAGTCGCATGGTCACCATGGGTCATGGCCAAGCCACCGCCCACTAACACGTTAAAGCCCACCAGCTTGCCGGCTTCGGCAATGGCAATAAAGTTTAAGTCATTCGCGTGTACGTCCACATCATTATGAGGCGGCACCACCACAGTGGTTTTAAACTTACGAGGTAAATACGTCGTCCCTAAAATGGGCTCTTCATCTGGCGTATCTAGACGCTCGCCATCTAACCAAATTTCGACATAAGCACGGGTTTTTGGTAATAAATGCTCAGAAATCTTTTTCGCCCATTCATAGGCTTCTTGATGCAGTTCAGATTCAACCGGGTTACTGGTACATAATACGTTACGGTTAACATCACCGGCGGTAGCAATGGAGTCAATTCCGGTGCTATTTAGGGTTTGGTGCATATGCTTAATGTCGCGCTTAAGCACCCCATGAAACTGAAAAGTTTGACGAGTGGTGAGGCGAATACTGCCATAAATGCTGCTTTCTTCGGCAAACTTATCAATCACCAGCCACTGTTCTGGCTTAATAATACCGCCAGGTAGACGGGCGCGCAGCATCACATTATGCAAAGGTTCCAGCTTTTGAGCGGTACGTTCGTTGCGAATATCACGGTCATCTTGCTGATACATGCCGTGTACGCGGATCATCTGAAAGTTATCACCAGTAAAACCACCGGTTAACTCATCTTGTAAGTCTTGCTCTATGGTGCCGCGTAAAAAATTACTCTCGCGCTTCATGCGCTCATTATCGGACAGTTTTAGTTCGCTCATTAGTACACATCCCTCTGGTAACGCTTAGCTGCGCGCAGCGCATCCACATATTCAGTCGCTTGTTCGGTGCTCTTATTACCGTGCTCCACCACAATATCAATTAAGGCATCATGCACGTCTTTGGCCATTTTGTTAGCATCACCACACACATAGAAATGCGCGCCTTGCTCTAACCACTGATACACCTCAGCACCTTGCTCACGTAACTTATGCTGTACGTAAATCTTTTCTTGCTGATCACGGCTAAAGGCCAGTGAAATCTTATTTAATAGGCCAGACTTCACATAACGCTGCCATTCCAGCTGATATAAGAAATCTTGAGTGAAGTGTGGGTTACCGAAAAACAACCAGTTTTGGCCGCTAGCATCACGGGCATCACGCTCTTGCATAAAGGCACGAAACGGCGCGATTCCCGTACCTGGGCCGACCATGATGATGGGAGTATTATCGTCAGCCGGTAGGCGGAAGTTATCGTTATGCTCAACAAATACTCGTACTTGCCCCCCCTCTTCTAGGCGGTCAGCTAAATGCGCAGAAGCGCCACCATTGCGGGCCTCACCATCTTGCTCAAAACGCACCACGCCCACCGTTAAATGCACTTCGTCTTCTACTTCAGCCTGCGATGAGGCAATGGAGTATAAACGCGGCGTTAAGCGGCGCAGGCTGGCTTGCAGCTGCTCGGCGGTAAGGGCGCCTTGTTGCTCTCGGGCAATGTCTAAAATTTGATGATTAGCACAATACTCACGCAGTGCTGCTTTATCGTCCACCAAGGCGCGCAACTTAGGCGCATCGGTCAGCTCAGCGTAAGACTGTACAAAGCTTGCATAGCCTTGAGTTAATTCATAGTCGTTAATTAAGGCTTCACGAATGGTCACGGTTTGCTCATTCACTATGACTTCGCTGGTTGCATCTACCCCAGTTTGTGCCAGCACCGCATCCACGAGTTGCTCATCGTTGCTAAACCAGACCCCCAGCGCGTCACCGGGCTGATAGGTTAAGTCTGAACCTTCTAATGAAATTTCAAAATGGCGTACATCACGATCGGAGTCACGGCCAATAATCGCCTGATTGGTTAATAGCTCAGCGGCAAAAGGGTGTTTTTTATTATACAGGCTGGTGGCGCCCTCGGTGAGCGGCACTACCGGTGCCATGTCATTAGCGGCCTCACCTTTTAAGGCGTCTTTAACAAGATCAACCGCCTCTTGGCTCCACTTTTCACAGACTTCTTCATAGTCAACGTCGGCATCTAGACGCCCTAATAGCGGCTTAGCACCGGCTTTACTCAGGTACTCATCAAAGTCTTTACCGGTTTGGCAATAAAACTCATAAGAAGAATCCCCAAGGCCAATCACACCATACTGAAGGCCATCGAGTTTACCGGCTTTGCCGGCTTTTAATTCTTTATGGAACTGAATAGCATCATCCGGTGCTTCGCCCTCACCATTGGTGCTGGCCACAATCAGCACGTGAGTCTCTTTTTTCAGCTGACGTACCTTGTAATCGCCAGCACTCACTAATTTGACTGCTACCCCATTGGCGCTAGCCTTGGCTTGTAGCTCTTCGGCAACGCCTTTGGCATTACCGGTTTGTGAGGCATAAATAATGGTCAAGGTGCCGGCAGGCTGAGCTTGAGCTTGGGGGGCGGGTGCTGCCACGCCGCCGGGTTGCTGGCTGATACCGTAAAAATAACCGCTCACCCACGCAAGTTGAGTCGCACTTAACTCGGCTGCCACCTGAGTAAGCTTATGGACTTGTTGTTCGTTTAGCGGGCTGGCAGACGCCGCGAGTTCTTTTAACAGCATATGATTTGCTTCCACTATTCCAGATGCCTATAGCATAAACGAGCTAGAGACAAACAAGAAAGAATAAAAGATGATTTTTTATACCCCAAAGGAATAAGCGAAAAAGAATGTCATACGTTCAGCGCTTTACGCTGTCCGCTTTTAATACCAATCCAAGTAAGCATTTGATCTGTTTTGCAACAGAACATTAAAGACAACGGAAGGTACGGACCAAACAGTAAGTACCAAGCTCCCCCTAACGTAGGGTCGAATTTATTCGACCAAAAACGTGGCTCGAATTATAACCGGTCGAATAAATTCGACCCTACAAAAGACAGAAACATACAGGCAAAAAAAAGGCCCCCTTGCGGGAGCCTTTGTTATCAGCGAGTCGAGAGATGTTGCTTATTACTTATCTGTAGCGTTCAACAGGTTAGCAAGGCTCTGTTCGGCTTCATCTGCCGATACGGCTACTGCTTGATCTGTAGAGCGCTGGGCGTTGCGCGATTGATGGTAGGCAAACCCTGTACCAGCAGGTACCAGACGACCTACAATCACGTTTTCTTTCAGACCGCGTAAGGTGTCTACCTTGCCGGAAACAGCCGCTTCGGTCAGTACTCGAGTGGTTTCCTGGAAGGACGCCGCTGAGATGAAAGATTCGGTGCTCAAAGACGCCTTAGTAATACCCATCAACACATGGCGGTATTCAACAGGCTGTTTGCCTGCCGCTTCCAACGCACGATTTGCCTGACGGATACGGACCACTTCAGCCTGCTCACCATTAATGAAGTCAGAATCACCCGAGTTCATTATTTCGGCACGACGCAGCATTTGACGCACAATGGTCTCAATGTGCTTGTCGTTGATCTTAACGCCTTGCAAGCGGTAAACCTCTTGCACTTCGTTCACAATATAGTTGGCAACGGGGCTAATGCCACGCAGACACAAGATATCGTGGGCTGATTCTGGACCATCGGCCAGAACTTCGCCTTTTTCGACCTTTTCACCTTCAAACACGTTCACATGACGCCATTTGTGGATCATTTCTTCGAAGGCATCTCCACCATCTAACGGTGTGATCACCAAGCGGCGTTTGCCTTTGGTTTCTTTACCGAATGAAATGGTACCGGAGATTTCCGCCAATATAGCCGGCTCTTTCGGTAGACGCGCTTCAAATAAGTCAGCCACTCGTGGTAGACCACCGGTGATATCTTTAGTACCACCCGATTCTTGCGGAATACGAGCAACCGCATCACCCACGTTTACCACTGCACCGTCGTCTAGGCTCACAATCGCGCGGCCAGGCAAGAAGTACAGGGCAGACAGGTCGGTGCCAGGAATGAATACATCATTACCGTTGTCGTCAATCAACTTAACAGTTGGACGTAAATCTTTACCTGAGGCCGGACGCTCATTGACATCCATCACCACAATGCTAGACAGACCGGTCAGCTCATCGGTTTGACGACTAATAGTTACGCCATCAATCATATCGATAAACTTAACGTGGCCCGCCACTTCGGTCACTATGGGGTGCGTGTGCGGGTCCCAAGTAGCCACTACTTGGCCCACTTGAACCTGCTCGCCATCGGCTTGATCCAACAAAGCACCGTAGGGCAGTTTGTGGTTCTCACGAGTTTGTCCCATTTCATCAAGAATGGTCAGCTCAGACGAACGGGATACAATCACCGTTTTGCCATCACTGTTAGTTACAAACTTGGCGTTAATCAGCTTAACAGTACCGGCATTTTTCACCTGAATGTTATTTTCTGCTGCGGCTCTTGATGCTGCACCACCAATGTGGAAGGTACGCATGGTAAGCTGAGTACCTGGCTCACCAATTGACTGAGCGGCAATAACACCCACAGCTTCGCCTTGGTTAACCAAGTGGCCACGAGCCAAGTCACGACCGTAACAATGCGCACATACGCCTTGGTCGTTATCACAAGTGATAACAGAGCGTACTTTCACTCGGTCAACAGAGCTTTCTTCTAGCTCGTCACACCACTTTTCATCAAGCAAGGTGTTACGGGCAACCAGAATTTCGTCTTCTGTACCTGGGCGAACTACATCTTCAGCGACAACACGACCCAGCACACGCTCACGCAGAGGCTCAACAACGTCACCACCTTCAATTAAGGAGCTGATCCACAGACCGTCGAAAGTATTACAGTCATCAGAGGTAATCACTAAGTCTTGCGCCACGTCAACCAAACGACGTGTCAAGTACCCAGAGTTTGCCGTCTTCAATGCCGTATCTGCCAGCCCCTTACGCGCACCGTGGGTGGAGTTAAAGTACTGTAGTACGTTCAAACCTTCACGGAAGTTCGCAATAATCGGGGTTTCGATGATAGAACCATCTGGTTTTGCCATCAGACCACGCATACCCGCAAGCTGTCGGATCTGAGCCGCACTACCACGCGCCCCTGAGTCAGCCATCATATAGATGCTGTTAAAGGAGTCTTGCAGTACTGTGTTGCCTTCTGCGTCAACCACTTCGTCTTGTGACAAGTTTTCCATCATGGCTTTAGACACGCGCTCGTTAGCACTTGCCCAAATATCGATAACTTTGTTGTAACGCTCACCGGCAGTCACTAGACCTGACTGGAACTGATCTTGAATCTCGGTCACTTCTGCTTCAGCTTCATCAATGATGTGCTTCTTCGCATCGGGAATAACCATGTCGTTGATACCAACAGACACACCTGAAAGCGTCGCGTAATGGAAGCCGGTATACATGAGTTGGTCAGCAAAGATAACCGAATCTTTCAGGCCCAAACGACGATAACACGCGTTCATCAACTTAGAGATTTGCTTCTTCGTCATGTCGTGATCGATCATGCTGTAAGGCAAGCCTTTAGGCACAATCAAGCTCAAAATAGCACGACCCACAGTGGTATCGCGGATAGAAGTCGTTTCTATCTCTGTGCCATCTTCTTGACGCTCAAAGTCGGTAATACGAATTTTTACCTTGGCATGCAATTCAGCATGGCCAGCACGGTATACTTTTTCCGCTTCTTTGGCGCTGGTCAACAACATGCCTTCGCCTTTGGCGTTCACCTTTTCACGAGTCATGTAGTACAGACCCAGTACCACGTCTTGCGAAGGTACTATGATAGGCTCACCGTTAGCAGGCGACAGTATGTTGTTGGTGGACATCATAAGCGCACGCGCTTCAAGCTGTGCCTCTATGGTCAATGGCAAGTGTACTGCCATTTGGTCACCATCAAAGTCGGCGTTATAGGCCGCACACACCAGTGGGTGCAACTGAATCGCTTTACCTTCGATCAACACTGGCTCAAATGCCTGTATCCCCAAGCGGTGCAAGGTAGGTGCACGGTTGAGTAATACCGGATGTTCGCGGATCACGTCGTCTAGAATATCCCAGACTACGGCTTCTTCGCGCTCAACCATCTTCTTGGCCGCTTTAATCGTGGTCGCTAAACCGCGAGACTCTAGCTTGCCGTAAATGAAGGGCTTAAATAGCTCAAGTGCCATTTTCTTGGGCAGACCACACTGGTGCAAACGCAATGTTGGGCCAACCACGATCACCGAACGGCCGGAGTAGTCAACACGCTTACCCAGCAGGTTCTGACGGAAACGACCCTGTTTACCCTTGATCATATCAGCCAAGGATTTCAGTGGGCGCTTATTAGAACCGGTAATAGCACGACCGCGACGACCGTTATCGAGCAACGCATCCACAGACTCTTGCAGCATACGCTTTTCGTTGCGCACAATAATATCCGGTGCGGCCAAGTCAAGCAGGCGCTTCAAACGGTTATTACGGTTGATTACGCGACGATATAAATCGTTCAAGTCAGAGGTTGCAAAGCGGCCACCGTCTAGCGGTACCAAAGGACGCAAATCCGGTGGTAACACAGGCAGTACGCTCATCACCATCCACTCAGGCTTGTTACCTGAACCGTGGAAAGCTTCCATTAACTTGAAGCGCTTAGTAATTTTCTTACGCTTGGTTTCAGAGTTGGTTTGACCCAGCTCTTCACGCATAGCGTCAATTTCGCTTTCAAGGTCAATTTCACGCAACAAGGCCAGTACCGCTTCGGCACCCATCTTGGCGTCAAACTCATCGCCCCACTCTTCAAGCGCGTCTAAATACTGTTCTTCAGACAGCATTTGACCACGCTCAAGGCTAGTCATACCGGGTTCGATCACCACAAAGGATTCGAAGTACAACACGCGCTCAATGTCACGCAGTGTCATGTCCAACAACAAACCGATACGGCTTGGCAAGGATTTCAAGAACCAAATATGGGCAACAGGACTGGCCAGTTCAATATGGCCCATGCGCTCACGGCGCACCTTGGTCTGGGTAACTTCAACGCCACATTTTTCGCAGATAACACCACGATGCTTAAGGCGCTTATACTTACCACACAGACACTCATAGTCCTTGACCGGACCAAAAATCCGGGCACAGAAAAGGCCGTCACGCTCCGGTTTGAAGGTGCGGTAGTTAATAGTCTCAGGCTTTTTGACTTCGCCAAAAGACCAAGAGCGGATCATGTCTGGGGATGCCAGACCAATTTTGATCCCATCAAACTCTTCTGTCTTATTCTGCGCTTTCAAAAACTTAAGTAAGTCTTTCACGTTAGTCTCCTGTGAGGAGTTCTACCTAGGTGCCCCGGCATAAGCAAGGGCACCGTTATTTCTCGGGCAGTCTGTCGCCTTAGCTTTCGTCCAGCTCGATGTTGATACCGAGAGAGCGAATTTCTTTCAACAATACGTTGAAAGACTCGGGCATGCCCGGCTCCATACGGTGATCACCATCGACGATGTTTTTATACATCTTGGTACGACCGTTAACGTCATCCGACTTGACCGTCAACATTTCTTGCAAGGTGTAAGCAGCACCGTATGCTTCCAGTGCCCACACTTCCATCTCACCGAAACGCTGACCACCAAACTGAGCTTTACCACCCAGCGGTTGTTGCGTTACCAGACTGTACGAACCAGTAGAACGGGCGTGCATCTTGTCGTCCACTAAGTGGTTCAACTTCAGTATGTACATATAACCCACGGTAACCGGACGTTCAAAACTGGTACCGGTACGGCCGTCATACAAGGTCACTTGACCCGACTCGGGCAAGTCAGCCAGCTTCAGCAAACGCTTCACTTCGTGCTCATCGGCACCATCAAACGCCGGTGTTGCAATGGGTACACCGTGGCGTAAGTTATTAGCCAAGGTATGCACTTCTGCATCACTGAAAGTAGAAATATCTACTTGCTGACGTAGACCATCACCTGAATCATAGACTTCTTGAATAAACTCACGCAAACGAGCCACTTCTTGCTGCTCTTTGATCATGCGGTCAATTTTCTCGCCCAGCCCTTTGGCAGCAAAGCCTAAGTGCGTTTCAAGAACCTGACCAATGTTCATTCGCGATGGTACACCCAATGGGTTTAGTACCATATCTACCGGTACGCCGTGCTCATCATGGGGCATGTCTTCTACGGGAACTATGGTTGCAATAACACCCTTGTTACCGTGACGACCGGCCATTTTATCACCCGGCTGAATTTGGCGTTTAACGGCCAAATACACCTTAACGATTTTTAACACGCCCGGTGCTAAGTCATCGCCTTGGGTGATCTTACGACGTTTATTTTCAAACATCTTATCGAAGTCGGCTTTTAGCTCAGCTTGTTGCTCAGCTAATTGCTCCAGCTCAATTTGCTTGGCTTCGTCATCAACCGACTGTTCTAACAACTGATTACGGGCAATTTTAGCCACTTGCTCTGCACTCATGCCAGAGGCGATAAGTACGTTACGAGCACGGGCATAAACGCCGTCTTCAAGAATGCTGAACTCTTCGGTTAAGTCTTTCTTAGCCTGCTTAAGCTGCATGTGCTCAATATCTTGGGCACGCTTGTCTTTTTCTACACCATCACGGGTAAAGACTTGCACGTCAATCACAGTACCAAACACTGAGTTAGGTACACGTAACGACGAGTCTTTTACGTCTGAGGCTTTTTCACCAAAGATAGCTCGTAGTAGCTTCTCTTCTGGCGTGAGCTGGCTTTCACCCTTAGGTGTCACTTTGCCCACTAAGATATCGCCTGGACGCATTTCTGCACCCACATAAACGATACCTGATTCATCCAGCTTACTCAGCGCAGACTCACCCACGTTCGGGATGTCGGCGGTGATTTCTTCAGGGCCCAACTTAGTATCACGAGAGATACAAGTTAGTTCCTGAATATGAATAGTAGTCAGGCGATCTTCTTCAACCAAACGCTCATTCAGTAGCATGGAGTCTTCAAAGTTGTACCCGTTCCATGGCATAAAGGCCACGCGCAGGTTCTGACCCAGCGCCAATTCGCCCAAGTCAGTTGAAGGACCATCGGCCAAGACATCGCCACCCAGCACTTTCTCGCCCGGCATCACACAAGGACGCTGGTTGATACAGGTGTTCTGGTTAGAACGGGTGTACTTGGTGAGGTTATAGATGTCGATACCGGCTTCGCCAGGACGCATCTCTTCTTCATTCACTTTAACGACAATACGTGAAGCATCGGCGTAATCGACAATACCACCACGCTTAGCCACCACGGTTACGCCTGAGTCAACCGCTACCGCACGCTCAATACCAGTACCCACTAGCGGCTTATCGGCACGCAGTGTCGGCACAGCTTGACGTTGCATGTTCGAGCCCATCAAGGCGCGGTTAGCATCATCGTGCTCAAGGAAGGGGATAAGAGACGCCGCAACAGACACTACCTGTTGTGGGCTCACATCCATGTACTGGATTTGATCCGCATTCATATAGGTGGCTTCACCTTTATGGCGCGAGGCAACCAGCTCTTCACTTAAGCGGTTGTTGTCATCAGAGGCGGCATTCGCCTGTGCGATCACAAAGTGACCTTCCTCAATGGCAGACAAGTAGTCCACTTCGTCGGTAATTTGACCATCAATCACTTTACGATACGGGGTCTCAAGGAAACCGTACTCGTTGGTGCGCGAGTAGCACGCCAGTGAGTTGATCAAACCGATATTCGGGCCTTCCGGGGTTTCGATAGGACACAAACGACCATAGTGGGTAGTGTGTACATCTCGCACCTCAAAACCGGCGCGTTCACGGGTTAAACCACCTGGGCCTAATGCAGAAATACGACGCTTGTGCGTCACTTCTGAAAGCGGGTTGTTTTGATCCATAAACTGTGACAACTGGCTTGAACCAAAGAACTCTTTTACCGCTGCCGAAATCGGCTTAGCGTTAATTAAGTCTTGAGGCATCAAGGTGTCAAGATCGCCTAATGATAGACGCTCACGCACCGCACGCTCTACACGCACTAAGCCAACACGGAATTGGTTTTCAGCCATTTCGCCTACAGAGCGAATACGGCGGTTACCCAAGTGGTCGATATCGTCCACTTCGTCGTTACCGTTACGGATGTCTATCAAACGACGCATCACGTCAACAATATCGGACTTAGTTAGGGTACCCACACCATCTGTCTCTTCACGGAACAGACGACGGTTGAATTTCATCCGGCCTACGGTAGAGAGATCGTATCTGTCTTCTGAGAAGAATAAGTTCTCAAATAAGGTGTCAGCAGCTTCACGCGTCGGTGGTTCACCTGGGCGCATCATGCGATAAATTTCTACCAGCGCTTCTAAGCGGTTAGTAGAAGAATCGATACGCAAGGTGTCAGACATATAAGCACCGTGATCCAGTTCATTGGTGAACAAGGTATCAAATTGCTTAATGCCAGCCACAGACAAGTTAGCTAATACTTCTAGGCTAAGTTCTGTATTGGCTGCAATAACCAGTTCGCCGGTATCGGCGTTCACATAGTCTTTGGCAACCACTTTACCGACAGCATATTCCACCGGTACTTCAAGTTTATTAAGGCCTGCCTTTTCCAATTGACGGATATGACGGGCGGTGATGCGACGGCCGGTTTCAACCAGCACTGCACCATCAACTAAGATGTCAAACGAGGCTGTTTCGCCACGTAAACGCTCAGGCTTGAGCTCCATCATTAGCTTGCCATCGGCAACTTCAAAACCAGTGGTATCGAAGAACATGGCCAGAATTTCTTCTGTTGTGTATTCCAACGCGCGCAAAATAATAGACGCGGGTAGCTTACGACGACGGTCGATACGAACAAATAAGTTGTCTTTCGCATCAAACTCAAAATCGAGCCAGGAACCACGGTAAGGGATCACACGGGCGTTATACAAAACCTTACCTGAAGAGTGGGTTTTGCCACGATCGTGATCGAAAAACACACCCGGGCTGCGGTGCAGCTGGGAGACGATGACTCGCTCGGTACCATTGATAACAAAGGTACCATTTTCAGTCATGAGCGGAATTTCGCCCATGTAGACTTCTTGTTCTTTAATGTCTTTAACGGTACCGGGTGCCGCTTCTCTATCGTAAAGAACCATGCGTAACTTAACGCGCAAAGGCGCGGAGTAAGTTACACCACGGATTTGACATTCCTTAACGTCAAACACCGGCTCCCCCAGCCGGAAACTAACATACTGCAATTCAGCATTGCCAGAATAGCTGGCGATGGGGAAGACGCTACGAAAAGCCGCTTCCAAACCGTGTTCGCCTTGCGGATCTGCTTCAATAAACTGTTTGAAGGAATCAAGCTGGATTGAAAGTAGGTAAGGCGTGTCCAAGACCTGGGCACGTTTACCGAAGTCCTTACGAATGCGCTTTTTCTCTGTGTAAGAGTAAACCATAGGGTTCCTCAGCTCGCTGATAAGTGACCCATCTGTCCAAATGGGACAGCTCTAAATAACATCGTTTTTAATACACGAACGTCTCGACAACATTCGATGATTGGAACTCATAAGAGGCACAAACGATGTGAAAATTCCTCTCATTTTACAGCGCAAAAGGGCTGGTGAATAAATATTCACCAGCCCTAGCCTGATTTCTCAGGCCGCTAAGCTAAAAACTAGCTTATTTGAGCTCAACAGAAGCACCGGCTTCTTCAAGTTCTTTTTGCAGAGTTTCTGCTTCTGCTTTGCTTAGGCCTTCTTTAACGGCACAAGGAGCAGTTTCAACCAGACCTTTGGCTTCTTTCAGACCAAGACCAGTTGCGCCACGTACGGCTTTGATAACGGCTACTTTGTTAGCACCAAATGAAGTCAACATAACGTCGAATTCAGTTTGCTCTTCAACAGCGCCACCAGCATCACCACCACCAACAGCAACGGCTGCAGCAGCAGAAACGCCAAACTTCTCTTCCATGGCTTCGATCAGTTCAACAACTTGCATTACAGACATTTCTGCAACGGCTTCAATGATTTGGTCTTTAGTAAGAGACATGACTCAAATTCCTAATGTTCTGAAGTGTTTGATTATACAGAGGCAAACAACAGCTTATGCTGCTTCTACTTCTTGCTTTTGATCGCGCAGAGCTGCGATAGTACGTACCAGCTTGCCAGCAGAGGCTTCTTTCATAGTCGCCATTAGCTTTGCAATTGCTTCGTCGTATGTCGGCAGTTTTGCGAGACGGTCAAGATCAGTTGCGGGGATGAATTCGCCCTCGTAAGCTAGACCTTTAACCTCGAAAGCGGGTTGCTCTTTAGCAAAATCTTTAAACAAACGAGCAGCAGCGCCCGGGTGTTCGTTAGAAAACGCAATCAAGGTAGGACCAACAAATACCTCATTAAGGCATTCATAGTCAGTCTCTTTTACTGCGATACGAGCTAGCGTGTTACGAACTACCTTAAGGTAGACATCGTTTTCACGCGCTTGCTTACGCAGTGTGGTCATAGCAGCTACAGTAACGCCACGTGCATCGGCGACTACTGCAGACAGGGCGCCCTTGGCAACGTCGTTGACTTCAGCAACAATTGCCTTTTTGTCTTCGAGTCTTAATGCCATTGGCTAAACTCCTGGTTCCACCTGGGATAATACCCAGATTATACATACGCCTCTAATTAACATTAGAGGCACCAAGGTGGCAGATACCAGAAGAAAAAATATTTTCTAACTGGGTCCCGGCGCACCATCTACGTTGGAAGTTTTAAGGCGTGTTACCGCCTCCAACGGTCTTGGACGGGAGTCGAAGCCCCCAACCAAATGCAAGGCGCAAAATACTACGTGAGTTTTTACGCCTTGTAAACGCTTATTAAGCTTCTAGGCTTGCTTGATCAATAGCAACGCCTGCACCCATAGTGGTAGACAGGGTTACTTTTTTGATAAAGATACCTTTAGAAGATGAAGGCTTAGCACGCTTCAGTGCCACCAGCAAAGCTTCTAAGTTGCCTTTTAGGCTAGCAGCATCAAAGTCTTTCTTACCGATAGTGGTATGAATGATGCCGTTTTTGTCGTTGCGATAGCGAACCTGACCGGCTTTCGCATTTTTAACTGCTTCAGCAACGTTCGGGGTAACAGTCCCTACTTTAGGGTTAGGCATCAGACCGCGTGGGCCCAAGATTTGGCCTAGCTGACCAACAACACGCATTGCATCAGGAGAAGCAATCACAACGTCGAAGTTCATTTCGCCTTTCTTAACCAATTCACCCAAATCTTCCATGCCAACTAGCTCAGCACCGGCTTCTTTAGCGGCTTCAGCATTGGCACCTTGAGTGAATACAGCAACGCGCACGTCACGACCAGTACCGTTTGGCAGTACAGTTGCACCACGTACGTTTTGGTCAGATTTACGAGCATCAATGCCAAGGTTAACAGCTACGTCTACGCTTTCTACAAATTTGGCGTTAGCCAGTTCTTGTAGCAAAGCAACCGCTTCGTTAATTTCGTATTCTTTAGTGTTATCTACGCGATCACGGATAACTTGCATGCGCTTAGTTAATTTAGCCATAGTCTTAACCCTCCACTGCCAGGCCCATAGACCGAGCAGTACCTTCGATTGAACGAACGCGGGCATCAACATCGGCACCGGTCATGTCTACTAGCTTAGTTTCAGCAATTTCTTCTAATTGAGCGCGAGTAACAGTACCCACTTTCTCTGAGTTAGGTTTGCCTGAACCAGATTTAGTACCAGCAGCTTTCAATAACAAGTAAGCCGCAGGTGGCGTCTTGGTTTCGAAAGTGAAAGAACGGTCGCTGTACACAGTAATAATTACTGGGATTGGCGAGCCTTTTTCCATGCTTTCTGTACGGGCGTTAAACGCTTTACAGAATTCCATGATGTTAACGCCGTGCTGACCCAGAGCTGGACCAACTGGAGGACTTGGATTTGCTGCACCCGCTGCAACTTGCAGCTTGATGTAGGCTTGGACTTTCTTAGCCATTGAGATTACCTCGGTTTTGGGTGATAACGCCGTAGAGTAATACTCTAATCGGCTCCCCTGAATTAAAAGGGCGGCAAATTATAGTGCTATTTGCCGCCCCTCGCAAGATCTATGCTGAAAAATGACTCACAGTTTTTCAACTTGACCAAATTCTAATTCGACTGGCGTTGAACGCCCGAAAATAAGCACCGACACTTTTACTCGGCTCTTCTCATAGTCGACCGACTCCACCACGCCATTAAAATCAGCAAAAGGTCCATCGGACACTCGTACTTCTTCGCCTGGTTCGAACAGTGTTTTTGGTTTTGGCTTATCAATCGCATCTTGTAGGCGATTAAGAATGGCATCTGCTTCTTTGTCTGAAATAGGAGCAGGACGCTCTGGCGTACCGCCAATAAAGCCCATTACGCGAGGAATGCTGCGTACTAAATGCCAAGTAGCATCATTCATTTGCATATTAACAAGCACGTAGCCTGGGAAGAACTTACGCTCACTCTTACGCTTTTGACCGGCGCGCATTTCTACCACTTCTTCGGTAGGCACCAGCACTTCGCCAAATTGATCTTCCATTTCCTGCATCTTGATATATTCAATCAAGGTTTTGGATACGCGACCTTCATATCCGGAGAAAGCTTGGACCACATACCAACGCATTCTTTGTTCTGGTTCTGACATGGTGAATCCTTATACTCCGGTAACTAGATTGACCAGCCATACCAGCAAGCCATCTAGTAAAAACAGAAACAAGCCAACCACAGCAGTGACGGCCAATACAATTAAGGTCGTCTGAATGGCTTCTTGGCGGTTGGGCCACACTACTTTTCGCATTTCCAGACGAGATTCTTTAGCGAACGCAAGCGCATTCTTGCCTTTGACTGTTTGGTAAGCCAACAAAGCGGCAATACCCACAGCAACCACGACAGCAGCAGCACGAATGGCCACCGGCAACTCACTATAAAAAGAGTTAGCGACAATAGACGCTATCAATATAATGAACACCACACCCCATAGCAGAGTATCTTTAGCCCCACCCTGGTTCTCAATATTTGCACTCATAAAGCTACCTGTTTAAAGCTGAGTCTGTCATAGACGCGAAAACCCCGCTATCGGCGAGGTAAATGGCAGGGGCGGAGGGACTCGAACCCCCAACCGTCGGTTTTGGAGACCGCCGTTCTACCAATTGGAACTACGCCCCTAATACATTATAAGGCGGGCATTATAATGGCTTTTTACTGGGATTGTAAGCGCAATTTCAACGAGCGCCCTATCAGGCTCTCGCGCCCCTGAAACTGTAAGGCGTAAGGCGTAAGGCGTAAGGC
>NZ_JBQDEX010000026.1:6934-24910 GCF_052084945.1 Oceanisphaera sp. | reverse complement strand
AGCTCCGAGCTGCCTGCTAATCCCATTCACAGGTAGCTTCGTGGTATAGGGGCGGTGTGTTGTTTTCAGCTGACGGCTCGGTGCTGTGTTTTATTCTTCTTTAATATTGGCTTTTAAGTATTGAAACAGCTGCCGATAGGCCACTGGTGGCAGATCGGCTGCCAGCTCTTTACGACCCACGCGAGCTAATTGGCGCAGTTTTTGGCGGTCAAGATGACGATATTCAAACATTAAGGCGTTTACGCCTTTATCGCCTTCTTTAATTAAGCGATCGCGCCACAGCTCCAGCTTATGAAACTTAGCATTTGCAGTGGTATCTTTATGAGCGAAACCAGCAATGGCTTTTTGAATTTCACTTACATCGTTAACACGCAGCAACTTACCCAGATAAGACATGTGGCGGCGTAAGCCTTCGCGCTTATTGTGCAGGCGATGAGCCAGCTCCACCGCTTCTTTTATATCTTCGTTTAGCGGGACTTTTGCCAGTTCATGAGGCTTCAACTTAACTAAGGTTTCCCCCAGCTTTCTAAGAGCCAAGCTTTCGCGTTTCAATTGACTTTTACTGACCCAATCATCTTCTTCATCTTGTGATGGGGCATCATCATGGTGGCGCATGGTATTTTTCCGTCTTTATTAAGAATTACATATATATTAACAGCTTCTCCCAAGGGGCGCAGGGGTCTGTTATGCTAACTGCAAACTGAGCCAGCGATATGAGTTATGACCCCAGAAGATATTAAAAATGAACAACGCCAGCTAGAGCTGGCAGTAGAGCAAGCCCTTGCTAGTGCTAAACACTTAGGCGCAGATAATGCCGAAGTCTCGATCAGCAAGCAAACCGGCTTATCGGTGAATACCCGTAATAGTGAGCTTGAAAATATTGAGTTTAATAAAGACGGCGCCTTAGGTATAGCTGTCTATAGAGATGGTCGTAAAGGTTCTGCGTCTACGTCTGATTTACGCCCCGATGCCATCGCCCGTACTGTGGCGGCTGCCATGGATATTTCTCGCTATACCACAGCAGATCCCTTTGCCGGTTTAGCCCCGAGTGAGGCGCTGGCTTGGGATGCCCCTGAATTAGAATTGTGTTTTCCGCACCCCTTAGAGCCGAGTGATGGTATTGAACTGGCGCTACGCTGTGAGCAGCAAGCACTGGCGCAAGATGCGCGTATTAAACAGTCAGATGGTGCTAGCTTTTCGACTACTTTAGGCATTAAGGTTTATGGTAACAGCCATGGGTTTGTTAAAGGCTATGCCGCCAGCCGTTTTGGTATGAGCTGTGTGCTAATTGGTGAACAAGATGGCGACATGCAACGAGAGTATGGCTATACCACTGCACGCCAGTTTGCTGATTTATGGACGCCCGAGCAGGTGGCCGATGAAGCCGTTAGCCGCACTTTGGGGCGCTTAGGCGCGCGTAAAGTGGGCACTACGCGGGCACCGGTATTATTTCATCCTGATGTGGCGGCCAGTTTATTTGGTCACTTAGTCATGGGCATCAGCGGCGGTAACTTATATCGCAAATCGTCCTTTTTGTTGGATACCTTAGGTGAGCGTATTTTTCCTGAGTGGTTTGATATTCATGAGCAGCCGCATTTACATAAGGGCTTAGCCAGCTCGCCCTTTGATAATGAAGGGGTGCGTACGCTGGAGCGTCGTATTATTGAGCAAGGTCGTTTGCAAAGCTATTTATTACCCAGCTATGCCGCACGTAAAATGGATATGGAGCCGACAGGCCATGCCGGTGGTATTCATAACTGGACAATCGCCAATACCGGCCAAAGTCTAGCGCAGTTGCTAAAAATGATGGGAACCGGTCTTTTGGTGACAGAAATGATGGGCCAAGGGGTCAATATTGTCACCGGTGATTACTCACGAGGCGCGGCCGGTTTTTGGGTTGAGAACGGAGAAATTGCCTATCCGGTAGAAGAGCTCACCATAGCCGGCAATTTAAAAGATATGTTTGCCGGTATTCAAGCCGTAGGTACAGATACCGAGTTACGCTCTAGTCTGCGTACCGGCTCGGTATTGATTGATGAAATGAAAATTGGGGGGCAGTAGGGCAGCGCCGAGCGCCCGGCGCCAAGCACCTAGCTACCGATAAAACATAGCCCTTCGGGCAGCTGTAAGCAAAAAGCACCGCACCTAAGGGGCGGTGCTTTTTATTTGGGCCCAAAAAGAGCCGCCGATTTTTCTATAGATTGCCGTGTTGTTTCGCGTAAAGCGTACGCGCGGCATTAGTTAATGAGCATTAAGGTGGCGAGCCCTAAGAAAGATAACAAGCCGATAATGTCGGTAATAGTGTTAAGGGCCATTGAGCCGGCGAGGGCAGGGTCGATATTGAACTTGCGCATAATCATGGGGATCGCGGCGCCTGCTATACCGGCCACCGACAAATTAATAAACATCGCCAAGCCCAGCACTACGCCAATTTTCCAGCTATCTTTCCAAAAGGCCACCACTAACGCCACCATCACTGCCCACAATAAGCCATTAATAAGCCCAACTAATGCTTCCTTGGTGAGCAACCAGCGGGCGTTACTGTCTCCGATATGTCCCACAGCCATGCCGCGGATCACCAAGGCTAACGTTTGGTTGCCGGCAATGCCCCCCATAGACGGCACTATGGTCATTAAGACGGCTAGGGTTGCCAATTGCGATAGGGTGTCTTCAAACATATTAGACACGCTGGCGGCTAATAGCGCTGTCCCTAAATTAACGGTAAGCCAAATAGAGCGGCGTTTAGCACTGGTGGTGACTGGGGCGAAGGTATCTTCGTCGTCATCCATGTTCGCCATCCCCATCATGGTATGCTCGCCATCTTCTCGAATAATATCCACCACATCATCTATGGTGATCCGACCCAGTAGTTGGTAGTTCTGATCGACAACTGGTGCCGATAGCCAGTCGTGTCGTTCAAAAAGGTTGGCCGCTTCGGTATCTGTCATAAGCAGCGGAATGGCTTCTACTTGGGTGTCCATGGCGTCGGCAACTAAGGTATTAGGGTCTTGCACTAACAGGCGAGCTAGGGATATATCACCTAATAAACGATTGTTTTTATCCACCACATATAAGGTATCTGTGCCTTCGGGTAACTCGTGATGCAAACGTAAGTAGCGCAAGACCACTTCAATACTAATATCTGCCCGCAAGCTGATGAACTCAGTGCTCATCATAGAGCCGGCTGTGTCTTCTGGATAAGACAGTGCCTGCTTGGCGCGCAGCCTGTCTTGCTCATCCATTTGCGTCAGTACTTGATTTAGTAATTGCTCGGGGAGATCGCGCAATACATCAGCCAGATCATCCGATTCCATGTCTTCGAGTGCGCTGGCCAGCTTATCAGCGTCCATCAGCCGGATAATGCCGTCTCTGACTTCTTCTGAGAGCTCTTCTAGTATTTCACCGTATTCGTCGGGATCAATCAGTTGCCAAAATACTTTACGGCTGGGGGTAGGGGAGGCTTCTAGTAACCAGGCTACATCACCTGGGCGCATTTGTTGTAACTGGCGGCGAACATGCACGAACATGCCACTATTAAGTGCTTGATTGATAGTATCTAAATGTTCTGCTGGACTAGGTTTGTCTGATGGATCTGACATCAATGCTCCCGCTTTATTTTAAAACAGCTCATTAAGCCGTTATTCTGCCTCATTGAAGCGGTCGGCGACGAGGCGTGAAACAGCATCCATTGCCGCCTCGGCATCTTGTCCTTCTGCCACGACCCGAATGGCGTGACCCTGAGCGGTTTCAAGCATCAGCAGCCCCATAACGCTGTTAGCGGGGGCTTGTTTTTCGTGGCTGCATACGGTCACTATGGCATCAAATTGCTCGGTGACTTGTACTAGCTGAATAGCGGCGCGAGCATGTAATCCGAGTTTATTGACAATTTTGAGATCACGCTCAATTCTCCGCATGGTGTTTTTCCAAGGTACGGTGGCGCAGTTGCACACTCTTACCCATTTTTTTAAACGAGGCAGCTAATTGCTCTACCAGATATACAGATCTGTGTTTACCTCCAGTACAGCCAATGGCCACAGTGACATAACTGCGGTTGTTACGCTCAAGATGCGGCATCCAAGTGACCAGGAGGTTTTCTATTTGCCAGCGGTATTTGCTCACTTCAAGCTGGCTATTTAAATAATTAGCCACAGGCTCATCTTGGCCAGTAAAAGGCCTCAATTCGGCAATCCAGTGTGGGTTAGGTAAAAAACGGGCATCAAATACAAAATCAGCATCTTGAGAGATACCAAATTTATAGCCAAAGGATTCAAACACCCAGTTTAATTCACGTTCCTTTTTACCCAATATTCGAGCGCGGATAATTTCGCTTAAGTCATGAATACTGAGATCTGAGGTATCAATGCGCAAATCAGCCGCCGATGATAAAGGCGCTAATAGGTGGGTCTCTTGGCGAATAGCTTCATCCAGTGTGAGGCTGAGCCGAGACAGAGGGTGTAGCCTGCGGGTATCACCAAAGCGGCGAATAAGTGCGGCATTATCGGCATCAATAAAGATATTTGATAGGCTTACACCTTCTATATTACGAACTTGGTCTAAACAGCTTTCCATTTTTTCATTACTGTCGGGGAGGTTACGTACGTCAACACTCACAGCTACTTCGCCGGGCTTGTTGCGCCGCATTTTAACCAAATCGGGTAAGAGCTCTACCGGCAGGTTATCGACACAATAATAGCCTAAATCCTCAAGTACCCGTAACGCGACGGTTTTTCCCGAACCAGAACGACCACTGACGATTACCAGCTGCATAGTTCCCCCTTAAGAAGAAATCATGATTTGATGGAGCTCGTCATCACTACTGGCTTGACGTAGCTGTTTGCAAATCTGTTTGTCACTGAGCTTTTCGGCAATCAATGACAGTGTTTTAAGATGTTGCTTACACTCTTGTTCAGGTACAAGCAGTGCAAATACTAAACTGACCGGCTGATTATCAATAGCATCAAACTCTACTGGTTCAGCAAAGGTCAGTAACACGGCGGTGGCTTGGTTATCATCACTAATACGGCCATGAGGAATGGCAATGCCATTACCTATGCCGGTGGTACCCATTTTTTCTCTGGCTAACAGGCAGTCAAATAACTGCTGGCTGTTAACGTTAAGATGCTGGGCGGCTAGTTCACTGATGATTTCCAGAGCGCGTTTTTTGCTTGTGCAGGGGATTGCACTGCGCGTGCAATCCCTGCTTAATATATCGGCGACTTCCATGGTTATTTTTGCTTAAGCTTCTCTTTGTGTTTAATGACTTGGCGATCGAGCTTATCAATTAAGCTGTCTATCGCGGCGTACATATCTTCACTTTCTGCGTTGGCGAAAATTTCACCGCCGCTAAGCAGTATTCTTGCTTCAGCTACTTTTTGCACTTTTTCTAGGGTAAGAACGACGTGTGCGTTGGTTATATTATCAAAATGGCGCTCTAGACGAGAGAACTTGCTGTTAACATAATCACGTAATGAGTCTGTGATATCTACATGGTGTCCAGTCAAATTTATTTGCATAATGTCTTCCTTCTAGGTCGGCCTACATCAGGCGTTTACGTTGATTGGAAGGGGGGATGGCCAGCGACTCTCGATATTTAGCGATGGTGCGTCTCGCCACCTTTATCCCTTGCTCAGCCAGCAGTTGAGCAATTTTGCTATCACTCAACGGCTTAACCGGGTTTTCTGCTCCGACTAATTTTTTGATTAAAGCACGAATAGCGGTGGATGAACATTCTCCGCCGCTTTCGGTTCCTACATGGCTGGAGAAAAAATACTTCAGCTCAAACACGCCTCTTGGCGTGTGTAAAAATTTTTGTGTGGTCACTCGCGAGATGGTGGATTCGTGCATTTCTACCACATCGGCCACTTGATTGAGCACCATGGGTTTCATGGCCTCTGCTCCATACTCAAAGAATGCCTGTTGTTGGTCAACAATACAATTAGCAACCTTGAGTAAGGTCTCATTTCGGCTTTCTAGGCTTTTGATAAACCACTTAGCATCTTGCAGGTGGTTGCGAATGTACTGGCTATCTTCTGTGCCCTTCGCACTGCTTGCCATAGCGGCATAGGTTTGGTTTAGTCGCACCTTTGGCATTGCATCTGTATTTAGTTCGGCCACCCAAGTGCCTTTGCGTTTGCTGACCACTACATCGGGGATTACATATTCAGAGTTTGACTGCAGTATGCGACTACCCGGCCTCGGCTCAAGCTGTTGAATTAGCGCTAATACGTCTCTTAGCTCATTTTCTTTAAGGCAGGCCTTACGCTGCAAGGTACGGTAATCGCGGTTACCTAGCAAATCCATGTGATGCTCAAGCACTGCTAGGGCATCACTTAGCCATGGGGTGTCGTGGGGCAGGGCATGGAGTTGAATTGATAAGCACTCTTGTACGCTGCGTGCTGCAACACCTAAAGGATCAAAATGTTGAATACGTTTAAGTACCGCCTCCACCTCGTCTGCTTCAATATGCTGCTCCCCACCTGATACGCTGGCTAATAGGGCGTCTATATCTAGGCTGAGATAGCCGGCGTCGTCAATGGCATCAATAATCGCTAAGGCGATAGCTTGGTCGGTATCGCTAAAGGGGGTCAGTTGCATCTGCCATAACAGGTAATCTTGTAAGGTTTCGGTTGTTTCCCCTTGGTACACCGTATCGTCCATGCCTTCAGGTAAGCCTGCGTTAGTACTACCAGACGAAGCGGTGTAAATTTCCTCCCACTGGGTGTCCATTGGCAAATCATCTGATAGCTGGTGCTGTTCCATCGCTTTGTCGGTGGCTAGCTGATCATTTTGCTGAGGGGCTGCTGTTTGAGATTCTGCCTCGCTCTGTTCGTCTTGCTCCTCTTGCTCAAGCAGGGGGTTATTATCAAGTGCAAGTTGAATTTCTTGTTGCAACTCCAAGCTCGATAGCTGCAACAGGCGAATGGCCTGTTGCAGCTGAGGCGTCATGGTCAGCTGCTGGCCCATGCGTAATTGAAGAATTGGCTTCATTGTAAAAAAGTCCTTCCATATCAACCGCGAATGGCTACAGCGGTGCCGTTAGAGGCTAAATTGCTCACCAAGATAGACTTTCTTGACCTGTTCATTATTAAGTATTTCGGCTGGTGTGCCAGCGGCTATACGGTGGCCTTGGCTAACAATATAGGCGCGTTCACACACATCAAGCGTTTCACGCACATTGTGGTCGGTAATTAACACGCCTAAGCCTCTGTCTCGCAGGTGCAATATAATTTTTTTAATATCGAGTACTGATATAGGATCGACACCGGCAAAAGGTTCATCCAACAAAATAAAGCGGGGATCAGCGGCGAGTGCGCGGGCAATCTCCACTCGTCTGCGCTCACCACCGGACAAGCTCATGCCGGTATTATCTCGAATATGGGTAATATTAAACTCTTCGAGTAGTTGTTCCATTTTTTCTGTGCGCTCGTCTGAGCTTAAATCTTTGCGTGTTTCTAATACCGCCATTATGTTATTAGATACACTTAAACGGCGAAAGATAGACGCTTCTTGCGGTAAATAACCAATGCCACTGCGGGCCCGTAAGTGCATGGGTTGATGACTAATATCTTGTTCATCTATGGCGATACTGCCGGCATCGCTTTGTACTAAGCCCACAATCATATAAAAAGAGGTGGTCTTGCCGGCGCCATTGGGGCCAAGCAGACCAACAATTTGGCCGGTATTTACTGTCATACTGACATCAGCTACTACCTGACGCCCTTTGTAACTTTTTTGGAGATTGCGCGCTTTTAGCGTGGCCATGATTACTTTTGAGCCTCATCTTTAGTCGATTTTTGTTGCTTTTCAGGCAAAAACACTGTGGTTACCCGATCTTGCCCGCCTTGGCTTTCGGCTTCCATTTGCTCTTTGTCGATAAAATAACGAATACGATAACCCGTCACTATATTATCGTTTTGCTTGATTTGTGCATTGTTTAGCAGTGTCATGGTGCGAGACGTTATATCGTAATTAATCTGATTAGCTTGAGCTCTTATTGGCTCGCCACTGTCTAACACTTGGTAATAGGTGGCAGGAGCGCCATAGGCCGTCATAGATTGCAGGCCTTTATCATTACGAATCACCACTAACTTACTGGCACGCACATCTAAGGTACCTTGTTTTACTACCACTTTATCAGTGAAGGTCACTTTGTTGTCTGCCAGTTCAACGAGTTGACGACCCGCATCAATAGTGACTGCCTGATTATAGTCAGACTCTTTAGCATGAGCCCCATTGAGGCTCAATGCTAACAGGCTACTCACGCTAAGGAGTAATATACGTTGCTTGGGTATCATGCAGTAATTCCACCGTTTGTTGATCGATTTTGCCAAGCAAACCTCTGCCTTGTGCCTGATAGTTTGGGCTAGTTAACTGTACTACTTGATTAGATCGCAATTGGTTATTAATAAAGTCCAGCTCGAGATATTCGGTTGTTAAAGTTTTGACGGGGCTGTTCGCTTGCAGCCCTTTACCTACCACAGTGCCGTTTAACACCAGGTTGTCGTCTGTATTTAACATGCCTTCATCACCACTCAGTTGCCATTGGGGCTGGCCACTAGGTGAATAAAGCAAGATAACAGGTTTTTCCATTAGGGTCATGGCCAGTGGTTGGTAGTGCTCGGCGTATTCGGCCTCTAATCCACGATAGGGCAACCCCAGTTTGTTATATTGCACACTCACCAAATTTTTGGCGATAAAATCAGGTTGATAGTTCTGCTGGGTAATCACTTGTTCATCACTGGGTTTAAACCACTGCCAGCAGGCTAATGCCAATACAAATAGGCCGAAAAACCACCCCGTTTGACGGCTCATATACTCATACCTTGGGCATGAGCTAATTGTCCTCGGGCTTCTAGTATCAAATCACACAGTTCACGTACCGCCCCTTGGCCACCTTTTAAGTGAGTCACATAGTCTGCCTGCTGGCGCACTTTAGGGTGCGCATCAGCCACAGCGACACCCAAGGCGCAGTGTTGCATTACCGGTAAGTCCACTACATCATCGCCAATATAGGCAACCTGCTCTGGGGTTAGGTGTAAGTCGGTCATGAGAGCGTGATAGCCTTGCATCTTATCGCTTTGCCCTTGATAAACATGCTCTACACCCAGTGAGGCCATGCGCTCGGCGACTATGGTGGAGTTGCGCCCCGTTATAATAGCCACTGTGATGCCAATATTTTGCAGGGCTTTTATGCCAAAACCGTCTTTGGTATTAAAACTCTTGTATTCTTCACCTTGGTTGCCCAAGTAAATATTACCGTCAGATAACACACCGTCTACATCACAAATCAGTAACTGCACTTTAGCCAAGTTGCGCCATACTGTGGTGGCTACAGGACCATATAAGCCAGACTCTTCCATTAAATAACTCCTGCCAACAATACATCATGCATATTAAAGGCCCCAATGGGCTGGTGATCTTCATTGAGCACCAGCAGGCCGCTGATTTTTTTCTCTTCCATTAGCTGTACCGCTTCTGCTGCGAGCATGCCGGCATGGACTGTGGTGCAGCTTGTTGTCATCACTTGCTTAATCATAGTGTGGTGCACATCTATCTTTTGATCCAGAGTACGGCGTAAATCGCCGTCGGTATAAATACCGACTAAACGCGCTTGTTCATCAACCACGGCACTAAAGCCTAAACCGGTGCGACCAATTTCCAGTAGCGCATCAATTATAAGGGTATTGAGTGTTACCTTAGGCACACTATTGCCTTGGTGCATTATGTCGGCGACCCGCAATAACAAGCGTTTGCCTAATGCTCCACCAGGGTGGCTAAGTGCAAAGTCGTTGGCCGTAAAGCCACGCGCTTCGAGTAATGACACTGCTAATGCATCGCCCATCACCAGTGCGGCTGTGGTACTGGCTGTAGGGGCCAAGCCTAATGGACAAGCTTCTTGTTCTACGTGGGTGCATAAATGAAAATTTGCTTCTCGCGCCATGGTTGATGCGGGGTTACCGGTAAGGCACACCAGTGGAATACCGCGGCGCTTAAGCACAGGTAATAGAGCAATAATTTCACTGCTTTCACCCGAGTTAGACAAGGCAATCACCACATCATCTTTGCCAATCATGCCTAAGTCACCATGGCTGGCTTCGCCGGGGTGGACAAAAAAAGCCGGTGTCCCTGTGCTGGCTAACGTTGCGGCTATTTTATGGCCGATGTGGCCCGATTTTCCCATGCCGGTGACGACGATCTTACCGGTGCAGTGTAACATTAGGCTACAAGCTTGATTAAAAGCGTGATCCAAATACTGGTATAAGCCATCAATGGCGGCTTTTTCAATATCGAGTACACGTTGGGCTGTTTTTTGGTAATCAAATTCCGCTGTCATCTTGTTCTCCGCAGGTAGGGCGCCTCTATTATAGAAAAGCTGGTGATGATATGCGACTAACAAAATAACCAGTTAGCATTTCTGGCGGTATTGACGTCAAGGCTTGGCGCCTCACTGAGGTGTTTAAAGATGAGAACAGGGAGCTGAATGCAAGCTATGGCGCTTTTGGGTTGCTGAACGATCGGGGAACTCATACAATTCCTTCTTTTCATTGGGGAATCAGTTTGAGCCAGAACCTAGTAGAAATAAAGGATCTTTGCTTTGGCCACGGTGATCGGACCTTATACGACCGTATTAACCTGCAGATCCCTAAAGGTAAAATTACCGCCATTATGGGGCCGAGCGGTATTGGTAAAACCACCATGTTACGCTTAATTGGCGGCCAGATTAAGCCACACAGTGGTGAGATTTTATTTGATGGTCAGTCTATCCCTAACATGGGGCGCTCGCATTTGTATCAAGAGCGTCAGCGCATGGGAATGCTTTTTCAAAGTGGCGCCTTATTTACCGGCATGTCGGTATTTGAGAATGTGGCGTTTCCGTTGCGCGAACACAGTGGATTGCCTGATGCCATTATCGAAACCACAGTGTTAATGAAATTAGAAGCTGTGGGATTGCGTGGTGCTGCACATTTAATGCCCTCAGAGTTATCTGGTGGTATGGCTCGGCGTGCTGCGCTGGCCAGGGCGATTGCTCAAGACCCTGAATTAATTATGTATGATGAGCCTTTTGCTGGCCAAGATCCTATTAGTATGGCGGTGTTGGTAAAGCTCATTGCCGAGCTTAATAAGGCGCAAGGGTTGACCTCGATTGTGGTTACCCACGATGTTGATGAGGTGATGAGCATTGCAGATTATGCTTATATTATTGCCAATAAAAAAGTCATAGCCGCGGGCACCCCTGAAGAGTTACGTTTGCAGCGGGATCCGCAGCTGGTGCAGTTTTTACAAGGCGAGGCCGATGGGCCTGTGGCCTTTCATTATCCAGCGCCATCATTTAGGGAGTCGTTAACGCATGTTGATTGATGTAATAGGGCGCTTGGGCCGTCGTGGCATCGACAGTGTGACGGCGGGCGGACGCGCCGGCATTATGCTAACTCATGCCTTAGTCGGTCGCCCGCAACCGAAAAAGCATTTTCCACTCTTGGTGGAGCAATTACGCGTGGTGGGCGTGCAGTCGGTTGCCATTATTTTAGTCTCTGGCCTGTTTATTGGTATGGTGCTGGCACTACAAGGTTATAACGTTTTAGTCGACTTTGGTGCCGATGGCATGCTGGGGCCTTTGGTGTCGCTGTCTTTACTGCGAGAATTAGGTCCTGTGGTGACTGGTTTATTATTTGCAGGGCGGGCCGGATCGGCGCTTACCGCTGAGCTTGGTTTAATGAAAACGACAGAGCAGTTATCCAGTCTAGAAATGATGGGCATTGATCCGATGCGCCGAGTGGTGGCTCCGCGTTTTTGGGCCGGCATGATCAGTATGCCTTTACTGGCGCTGATGTTTAGCCTTGTTGGTATTTGGGGGGCTAAATTAGTTGGCGTAGACTGGTTAGGCGTTGATGAAGGCGGATTTTGGTCTGCTATGCAATCGGCGGTGGAGTTTAATCAAGATATAATGCAAGGCTTTATCAAGAGTTTGGTATTTGCCCTCGTTGTAACCTGGATTGCGTTGTTTAATGGTATTGATACCAAGCCAACTGCAGCAGGGATCAGTCAAGCCACGACCCGTACTGTGGTTCATTCTTCTTTGGCGGTATTGGGGCTCGACTTTGTGCTTACCGTCGTCATGTTTGGATAAAATGAGATGAAATACAGCAAATTAGAATTAAGTGTTGGCTGCTTTATGCTAGCCGGAATTGGTGCCCTATTACTGCTGGCATTTAAAGTGGCTGGAGTGAATGTTAAGGGGCAAGGCGAGACTTACACGCTTTATGCTAAGTTCGATAATATTGGCGGACTAAAAGTACGCTCACCCATTAAAGTGGGAGGGGTTGTGGTAGGCCGAGTAAGCGATATACAACTTGACGAAAAGGACCAAGTACCGGTTATTACGTTAACGGTGAGCCGCAGCGCAGGTGATTTTTCTGAAAGCAGCACGGCGGCCATTCAAACCTCAGGCCTATTAGGTGAGCAATACTTAGGGTTGAGCCCAGGCTTTGCCGACGAAGACATGGGGATTGGTATGTTAAGCGATGGAGACTTTATTACTGATACTCAATCTGCATTAGTGTTAGAAGAGCTGATTGGCAAGTTTATTTATTCTATTGGTGATAACTAAGCCGTAGCACCTTATTGGAGCACACAATGAAAAAATTATTAGTTTCAGGTCTACTATTAATAGCCGGTACTTGGGCACCTTTGGCTACTGCCTTAACGTTAGAAAACCCGTATCAGCTAATGGACGAAGTGGCACAAAGCACTTTTGATAGACTTAATAACGAACAGCAAAAAATTAAGGCTGACCCTAAGTACTTGCGCACTATAGTGCGCGAAGAAATGCTACCGGGAGTAGATGTACGCTTTTCTGCCTATCGGGTTATTGGTAAGCAACTTAACGACACCACGGCAGAGCAACGGGAACAGTTTGTAGACGCCTTTAGTGAGTATTTAGTGGTAACTTATGCTGATGCACTGGCCGCGTATGACGATCAAACCTTAGATATTGGTACCGGTCAGGTAACGGATGAAGACAAATTGGTCTCTATTCCGGTGGCGGTATTAGAGCCAAACAAGCCGACTATTCAGCTGGAGTTTAAGCTGCGCAAAAATAATCGTACTGGCGAGTGGCGCGTATTTGACATGATTGCTGAGGGCATTAGCTTGTTGTCTGCAAAGCAAGGTGAACTCAGCGGCCTTATTCGTCAAAAAGGAATTGAGCAAGTCACTCAAGAGTTACATGCTCATACCAACAAGCCGGTTACTCCCTTGGAACGTAAAGAATGAAGCTGACCGAGCCATTAACACGCCAGTATATTGCGTCTTATTGGGCGCAGTGCCAAACCCTGTTTACTCATCGCCAAGCCGATTTAAGTGGTTTAAGTGAGATAGATACTGTTGGTTTAGCATTTTTAGTGCAATGGAGCCAAGCATTAGCGGCAGAACAACAGCCACTCGTGCTGTTAACTCCCCCTGCCAGCTTTTATCCTCTTGCTGATTTATATGGAGTTAGCTCTTTTTTTGAGCTAACCGACACCCCTGCCGGGAGCCAAAATGGAACTGAATAATCAAGTAGAACAACTATTACGGCAGGCGCTGCCTTTAGATGAACTCTATGTTAAAAGTGAAGGTAATCACTGTAATGTGATTGCTATCTCTGCTGAGTTTGCTGAGATGAGTCGCTTAAAGCGACAGCAAGCCATTAATGGACCATTACGGGAGTTGATTGCAGACAACACCATTCATGCGCTAACCGTAAAAACGTTTACTCCCGAGCAGTGGGCTCGAGAACGCAAATTTATTATGCCTTCCTAAGGCGGGAACCTAAATGGATAAATTTATAATACAAGGGCCATGTCGGCTTACTGGAAACGTCACTATTTCTGGTGCTAAAAACGCAGCTTTGCCGATATTATTTGGCACCCTGTTATGTGATGAAACAGTCACTTTATCTAATGTACCCAAGTTAAAAGACGTGGATACCACGCTACAGCTTTTGGCCTCTATGGGCTTAACCGTAGCCGAGCAAGATAAGCAATATGTGATATCCGGTGCTGTTAATAGCCACATAGCCCCTTATGAGTTAGTACGCACTATGCGCGCGTCTATTTTAGCATTAGGCCCGCTTGTCGCCCGTTTTGGTAAAGCCGATGTTTCTTTGCCTGGTGGTTGTGCTATTGGCGCGCGCCCGGTTAACTTGCATATTCACGGCCTAGAGCAAATGGGCGCTGATATTCGCGTAGAAGATGGCTACATTAAAGCGCGGGTAAATGGACGTTTGCAGGGCGCACATATTTTAATGGATATGGTGAGCGTGACCGGTACCGAAAATCTGATGATGGCGGCGGTATTAGCCAAAGGGCGCACCACCATTGAAAATGCGGCACGTGAACCAGAAGTCGTTGATTTAGCAAACTTCTTAAATACCTTGGGCGCCAAAATACAAGGTATTGGTCAAGATACCCTGATTATCGACGGTGTAGAGGCACTGCACGGCGGTGAATACAGTGTGCAGCCTGATCGTATCGAAACCGGTACCTTCTTAGTCGGGGCGGCGGTAACGGGAGGCGATGTCACCTGTCTTAATGCCGCGCCTAATTTGCTAGAAGCGGTCTTGGTAAAGCTAAAAGAAGCGGGCGCGGATATTGAAACCGGTGAAGACTGGATCCGTCTTAATATGACAGAGCGGGTATTAAAACCGGTCGATATTAAAACCGCCCCATATCCTGCATTTCCGACGGATATGCAGGCGCAATTTACTGTGCTCAATGCGGTCGCTAAAGGGGTAGGTCGTGTTACTGAAACTATTTTTGAAAATCGTTTTATGCACGTTCCTGAGCTAAATCGCATGGGAGCCAGTATCGAGCTAAATGGTAATATGGCAATTTGTGATGATACAGAGCAACTCTCTGGTGCTACTGTGATGGCGACCGACTTACGAGCTTCTGCAAGCTTAGTATTGGCCGGCTTTGTGGCACACGGCAGCACTACGGTTGATCGTATTTATCATATCGATCGCGGCTATGAGTTTATTGAAGATAAGCTGTCAGCCTTAGGCGGTAAGATCGAACGCATTAAAGCTTAACGCACAGCCTTAAGCGGTCAGCCGTAAGCTATCAGCTGTACAGCTTAACAACTCAAAATGGCCCAGATGTAATACATCTGGGCCATTTTTGTGTTTAAGTTTTGACTGACAGCTTACGGCTTTCCATAGGGTTGGGGCTAGCGCAAGCGTTGAAAGCGGTTATCTTCTTCTACGGTAATAGGTAGGGTTAATAATTTGCCATCACGTAGTAAGGTGATGTTAATAACGTCTCCTGGATGGGTTTCTGCGACTTTATCCATGGCATGACGGGTATTGAGGATTGGCTGGTCGTTAATTTTTAATAATACATCTTCTTTTTTAATACCGGCCTTAGCTGCTGGACCTTGTTCATTAAGGCCTTCTACAAACAAGCCCGTGCGCTTCCCCATCTTTAGCAATTGCGCCATCATCGGCGGAATATCGGCACCACTTATCCCTAAATAACCACGAATGACGCGACCATGACTAATTAACTCCTGCATAATACGATCTGCTAAGGCATAAGGAATAGCAAAGTTAATGCCGTAGCTTTCTTGATGTGCCAAACTTTGAAATGAGGCGGTGTTAATACCGACGATTTCACCGTACACATTAATTAGCGCGCCACCTGAGTTACCAGCGTTAATGGCGGCGTCGGTTTGCAGTAAGTCTTGGCGACCATTGCTGTCTGGGCCCATGCTAGATAAGCCCGCGCGTCCAGTGGCACTAATAATACCTTGGGTAATGGTTTGCCCCACGTTATAAGGGTTGCCAATGGCCAGCACAATATCGCCAACTTGTGGAGCTAACTCATTATCTTGTGGGATTACCGGCAATTGCTCGGCAGTAATTTTTAACACCGCTAAGTCGGTAGGCACATCAAAGCCGATGACCTCACCATTAAGAATACGACCGTCTTGCAATGCCACAATGACCTGATCGGCATCTGCAATCACATGATAATTGGTTAGTACATAACCTTTTTTCGACATGATAACCCCAGAGCCTAAACTGGTAGCACTTAACTGGGGCGCTTGCTTGTCATGTTGAAAGCTACGGGTGTAAATATTGACTACCGCAGGCCCAGCACGATTAGCGGCATAAGAGAAACTAGATATACCCACTTGTTGGTTACGCCACCAATGCTCAAAAGGCTGGTTTTTAAGTTGCGGAAAGAGCAGCAGCAGCAATAGCGCCATCAGCGTGCCGAAGGCGGCGGCCTGAAGAAAAAATGTTATAAGCGAAGGTAGGCGCATAAAAACAATCAAAGTCAGCTGATGGCAAGGGATCAACAGCATAACATAAAGCAAACAGTTCCGAGCGAGACAGAATAGTTAGTGTTGCGTGTGTGGGAGCGTAGTTCGTTTTCTAGGTCGGTATAAGACATTTTTCAGGGTAACGAAGATGATCTGTTTTCTTTATTGTTTGCTAGTAAAGTGTGCTGGCTATCAAAAATAAAAAAAGCAGTGCTAAGCACTGCTTTTGGTTGCGAACTAACAGCATTTAGTTATTTTACTGACCTTTTGTGCAAGCTCAGCGTAACACTAAATACAGTGATGAATTGTTGCGCTGAATATTTAACGCAATTACATCGGGCTTATCTTGAATAATTTTACGTAATTCATTTAAGTTTTTTACCCGCTTGCGGTTTACACCAATAATTATATCGCCTTCTTCTAGGCCGGCTCTGGCGGCAGGGCTGCGTGGTGAAACTTCAGTTATTTTAACGCCTTTGGTGCTATCTTTATCATCTGTTTTAGATAAAGTCGCACCTTTTAGCGCTTCATTTAAGGTATCGGCGGCAATGGTGTCACTGTCGGCATGGGCCAGAGTGACATCAACATTTTGCTTTTTACCGTCACGGAATAAGCCCAGTGTGACTGTTTTGTCAGCCCCTGTAGTTGCGACTTTAGCGCGTAACTCACCAAAGGATCGTACGGGCTTGTTGTTAAGGCTAATAATGATATCACCGGCTTTAAGGCCGGCTTTGTCTGCAGAAGAGCCTTCAATAACTTGGCTAACAAAAGCACCATGCTGACTGCGATAGCCAAAGGTGCGTGCTAGCTCAGAGGTAAGCTCACCGCCCATCACACCCAAGACACCACGACGCACTTCACCAAACTCTAATATTTGCTCGGTTAGGTTTTTCACCATATTGGCAGGTATAGCAAAGCCAATGCCAATATTACCGCCACCTGGGCCAAGGATCGCGGTATTAATCCCCACCAAATTGCCTTCTAAGTCGAGTAAAGCGCCGCCTGAGTTACCTGAGTTGATGGCAGCATCGGTTTGAATAAAGTTTTCTAAATTACCCACATTCAACCCTGAGCGACCCAAAGCACTGATAATGCCAGACGTCACAGTTTGGCCCAAACCAAAGGGGTTACCAATCGCAATAGCAAAGTCACCCACTCGTAATTGGTCTGAGTCGGCATAAGTAATTTCTACTAAGTTTTTGGCCTCTACTTTTAATAAGGCGATATCACTTTGCTTGTCGCTGCCAATCAGCTCGGCTTTATATTCTTGACCATCAATCAAGGTGATTAAAATTTCATCCGCATCACTGATCACGTGGTTATTGGTGATCACATAACCCTCTTTGGCATCAATAATCACCCCAGAGCCTAAAGCCTGAAAGGGTCTTTCTTGCAGCTGCTGGCCAGGACCATTGGGACCAAAGAAAAATTGAAAAGCATCGGGAAGAGTTTGTTGGCTAACTTTACTACCAGAAACAGAGATATTAACCACAGCCGGTGTTACTTTTTCGAGTATGGGAGCTAGACTGCGAACCTCGTTGGCCGCACTTAAGGGCAGCGCTGCCTGCACATTAGGTAGTAGTGCCATGCTTAGGCTTAATACCAGCGCAGGCATTAAAGAAAGTCGAGTTGTCATATAAATACTCCTAAGTAGACCGATGCATTAAGAAA
>NZ_JBQDEX010000026.1:0-6834 GCF_052084945.1 Oceanisphaera sp. | reverse complement strand
AAGTAGACCGATGCATTAAGAAAAGTGTGTATTCAGACCCATATTAGCTAATAAGAGTTCCAATGGGAGCGATTTTTATTATCTTTGCTTGTTTTGTGACCAGAAAGTTTTATACCAATCTAAGTAAGTATATGGTCAGTTTGCATTAAGTAAAAACTAAGGGCACCTCTGCTAATAGCTGGGTGTTTGGCTCTTACCCTATAAAGTCTTTTTCAGATTGGTATTAGATGTTGGGTTTTGTGATCATTATCCGCTTCTTACTTCACCTCTTAGTTGAAGCCCAGTACACTCAAGTCTGTTTCTTGTTAATGTGACCACTTACTCCTTATGACGTTAAACATGACCCCCAGTGCCCGATATCATGCCGATTTGCGCCGTGATGATTTTGTTGCCGATTCAGCACAGGCTGAGGCGGTGGCGCATTTGCAACGCCTTTTTGATGACTTACAAACGCGACCACCTGCGCCACCTAAGTTGAGCTGGTGGCAAAAAATGGCCGGGCATAGGCCTCCCGCTAACCCTGCCATCACTGGGCTCTATTTTTGGGGCGGAGTTGGGCGTGGTAAAACGTATTTAATGGATACCTTTTATCAGTGCTTACCTTTTGACAATAAACTAAGAATTCACTTTCATCATTTTATGTTGCGAGTGCATCAAGAGCTCAAAAGTTTAAAAGGACAGTCAGATCCACTTAAGGTAGTGGCAGCACGGCTTGCACAACAAACGCAGATTATTTGTTTTGACGAGTTCTTTGTCTCTGATATTACCGATGCAATGATTTTAGGGACTCTGTTTGAGTATTTATTTGCCCATGAAGTAATTCTAGTGGCGACCTCTAACATTCCTCCAGATGAACTGTATAAAAATGGTTTGCAACGGGCCCGTTTTTTACCGGCGATTGAGTTGATTAAGCAGCGCTGTGAGGTGGTAAATGTCGACTCAGGCATCGATCACCGATTACGCACATTAACGCAGGCCGAAATCTACCATGCTCCTTTGGACGAACAAGCGAGGCATAATTTAGAAAGCTATTTTGTCCGCTTAAGCCAAGGTGCAAGCCGCTGGGAACAAGATATTGAAGTTAACCACCGATCATTAACCACCTTAGCAGAGGGTGATGGCGTACTTTATATTGATTTTCAACAGCTCTGCTGTAGCGCGCGCTCACAGAATGATTATATTGAGCTTGCTCAGCGTTATTCAGCGGTCTTGCTGGCGAATGTGCTTCAAATGAACAGTGATACTGATGATGCCGCTCGGCGTTTTATTGCAATGGTCGATGAATTTTATGAGCGACATGTCAAATTGATTATGTCGGCTGAGGTTGAGATGGAGCAACTTTATAGCGGAGGGCGCCTCAGCTTTGAGTTTAAACGCTGCTTATCGCGGCTGACTGAAATGCAGTCTCACGAATACTTAGCCTTAGAGCATCTTCCTTAACGCCCAGTGGGCTGTGTTAGTAAGCCTTTTGCACCCGTTGCCTTGGAATATGTATTTACTAGGGCGCAGATAAATAGCTAACGTTGTAACTAAAAGCAGCCTGAGTTTGATGACAGATTGAGAATTTGTTAAAACCTGTGTGGCATTGGATGCTTTGTTAGAGAAAGGTCTTTCTTTAGCGGGGGGAGAATGCCAAAATATGCAGCCCAGTATCAGGGCATGATATTGGCATAAGGCTGAGCGAATCGACTATCTTTAATGGGCATTAAAAATAGTAGGTGATTTTTACGGCAACTTTACCTATAATCGCTCTGCCCACGTTACACTGCTGTCTAACGGACGGCATCACTGTAAACAGACTGATACTCGAAGGGGTATGTGTTTGCTCGTGTTTTGCGCTATTGCGCAAGTGTATATTCATTTTAAGTAATTTGGGTTCATCCATGAAAACTTTTGTTGCTAAGCCAGAAACCGTAAAGCGTGACTGGTACGTTGTTGATGCAGAAGGCAAAACTCTAGGTCGTTTGGCCACTGAGATTGCGCTTCGTCTGCGTGGTAAGCATAAGCCAGAATTTACCCCGCATGTTGACTGTGGCGATTACATCGTTGTTGTTAATGCTGAGAAGGTTCAGGTTAGCGGTAATAAATCTGAAGACAAGATTTACTACTCTCACACCGGTTTTCCGGGTGGCTTGAAATCAATTAACTTTGAAAAGCTAATTGAGCGTAAGCCAGAGATGGTAATTGAGTCTGCCGTTCGCGGCATGCTGCCTCGTGGCCCTCTAGGTCGTGCCATGTTCCGTAAGATGAAAGTCTTCTCGGGTGCTCAGCACAACCATGCAGCGCAACAACCACAAGTACTGGACATTTAAGGCGGGATTAGGCAAATGGCAGAAACTCAATACTACGGTACTGGCCGTCGTAAAAGCTCAACTGCACGAGTATTCGTGAAGCCGGGTAGCGGCAATATCGTAATCAATAAGCGTTCTTTGGATCAGTATTTTGGCCGCGAAACTGCCCGCATGGTAGTTCGTCAGCCTTTAGAACTGGTTGAAATGACTGAAAAATTTGACCTATACATCACTGTTGCTGGTGGTGGTATCTCTGGTCAAGCTGGTGCGATTCGTCATGGCATTACACGTGCCCTGATGCAATTCGACGAGACATTGCGTAGCTCTCTGCGTAAAGCAGGCTTCGTAACTCGTGACGCTCGTAAAGTTGAGCGTAAGAAAATCGGCCTACATAAAGCACGTAAGCGTCCTCAGTTCTCTAAGCGTTAATTGGGAAGACGATTTACAACAAAAGCCTGGGTTTGCCCAGGCTTTTTTTATGTATGTTGAAAGTTTTTTGTGTTGTTTACGCTTTTGTAAGACAGAACAAGTAATAAAGAGGCGTGAATTGATACCTTTCTCTAACTTGTAAAATGCCTCGTTTTTCTTTAGAATTTCTGGGTTTAGTGACAGTTGAAACCATAATATCCGCCGCAATTGTCACAAGTCGTCATGACGCATGGAACGAACAATAAAAACGCGCGGAGACCAAATGGGAGAGTTTTTGGATGAGCAATGCGCCAGTTGATACCGGTCGCCGCAGATTTCTGACCTGGTCCACCACAGCAGTGGGTGGGGTCGGTGCTGCATTTGTCGCTGTACCTTTTATTTCTTCATGGAATCCTAGCGCCAAAGCAAAGGCGGCCGGGGCTCCAGTGGAAGTGGATGTCAGCAAAATAGAGCCGGGCCAGTTAATCCGGGTAGAATGGCGAGGTAAGCCTGTTTGGGTGGTCCGTCGTAACCAAGCTACTATTGATTCTCTGGCTAAGTTAGATGACCAGTTGCGAGACCCTCATTCTGATGAGCCGCAACAGCCGGAATATGCACAAAACGAATATCGTTCAATTAAGCCTGAATTACTGGTAACCGTTGGTATTTGTACCCATTTAGGGTGCTCGCCGACCTATTTGCCAGATTCTTTTGGTGAACAGGTCAAAGGAGTTACCGCTGGTTTCTTCTGCCCTTGTCACGGTTCCAAGTTTGATATGGCTGGCCGCGTTTTCAAAAGCGTTCCTGCACCATTAAACCTGGTTGTCCCCCCTTATTACTATGTCAATGACGCGACCATTTTAGTGGGCGAAGACAAGGAAGGAGCCTAAGTATGCTGGGTAAAATCGTATCTTGGATTGACGAACGGATCCCGATGACGGCGACCTACAACAAGCATGTAGGCCAATATCCGGCGCCAAAAAACTTTAACTTCTGGTACTTCTTTGGCTCATTAGCCATGCTAGTGTTGGTCAATCAGATCCTTACGGGTGTCTGGTTAACCATGAACTATAATCCTTCCGGTGAAGGTGCCTTTGCGTCTGTTGAATATATTATGCGTGATGTAGATTACGGCTGGTTACTGCGCTATATGCACAGTACTGGAGCCTCTGCGTTTTTCGTGGTGGTGTATCTACACATGTTTCGTGGCCTAATTTATGGCTCTTACCAGAAGCCGCGTGAGCTGTTGTGGCTGTTTGGTATGTTGATCTTCTTGGTGCTAATGGCAGAAGCCTTTATGGGTTATCTGTTACCTTGGGGACAAATGTCATACTGGGGTGCACAGGTGATTATCTCGCTATTCGGGGCGATTCCCGTGATAGGTGATGACTTAACCTTGTGGATCCGCGGTGACTACGTTATTTCTGGTGTGACTCTAACGCGTTTCTTTGCCTTGCACGTGATTGCGCTGCCATTGGTATTAGTAATCTTGGTGTTTTTGCACATAGTAGCATTGCACGAAGTGGGTTCTAACAACCCAGACGGCATTGATATTAAGAAAGTAAAAGATGAAAACGGCTGGCCAAAAGACGCGATTCCGTTCCACCCTTACTACACCGTAAAAGACGTAGTGGGCGTAGCTGGTTTCTTGTTTATTTTTGCCTTCTTTATCTTCTTTATGCCTGAAGGGGGCGGTTACTTCCTAGAAGCGCCAAACTTTGAAGCGGCTAATAGCTTGAAAACTCCAGAGCACATAGCTCCTGTTTGGTATTTCACGCCTTTCTACGCCATTTTGCGTGCTGTGCCTGATAAGTTGGCCGGTGTTATCTTAATGGGGCTGTCTATTGCCGTGTTGTTTGTTCTGCCATGGTTAGACCGTTGTAAGGTTCGCTCATTCCGCTATCGCAGTAAGCTGCACTTGTGGAATATCATTATGTTTGTGATCTGCTTCATTATCTTGGGTGTATTAGGGACCTTGGCTTCTACGCCGGCTCTTACCTTGTTGGCGCAGATTTGTTCATTTGGTTATTTCGCTTTCTTTGTACTGTTATTTTTCTACAGTAAGAACGAAAAGACTCAACCACTGCCAGAGAGGGTGACATTCAAATGAAGAAGTTAATCATTGCTGTACTCGCCTTTTTGCCAGCGTTGGCCTTTGCCTCAGGTTCGGTCAAGCTAGACAAAGCGAATTATGATCTCACTGATAAAGCGTCACTACAAAGCGGTGCAAAGTTGTTTATGAACTACTGCGCCGGGTGTCATAGTACTCAGTATCAACGCTATAACCGTGTTGCGAAAGACTTAGACATTCCTGAAGATGTGATGCAGGCAAACCTTAATTTCACCGGTGTCGCCATTGGTGATTTGATGACGAACTCTATTCCTGAGAAAGACGCGGCTAATTGGTTTGGTGCTCCGCCTCCAGACTTAACTCTGGTGGCCCGAGTGCGTGGCACCGATTGGTTGTACACGTACTTGCGTTCTTTTTATAAGGATAGTGAGCGTCCGTTTGGGGTAAACAACTTGGTGTTTCCATCTGTGGGTATGCCCCATGTGCTAGAACCATTGCAAGGTAGTGCTACGTTAAAAACGCAAGTGCATACGGTAGACGGTGAAGAAGTAGAAACACCGGTTGGCATTGAAGTAGATGGTAACGGCGAGCTAACAACAGAAGAATACGATAAAGCGGTATTAGATATTGTTAACTTCTTAGCTTACTCCGCTGATCCCATTAAGCTAGAGCGTCACCGCATCGGTTATTGGGTGCTGGGCTTTTTAGTTATTTTCTTCATTTTTGGTTATATGCTGAAGAAAGAATACTGGCGTGACGTACACTGATTAGACATCGTCTAAGCTAAGTTTTGGGGCGGCAATGGAACTATAGTGTCCATTGCCGTTCCTCTTTATGATTTGTGGAGGATTTCATGGCAGTTGCGGCTAATAAACGCTCCATCATGACGCTGTTTTCTGGCGCCGATGATATTTACAGCCACCAAGTACGTATTGTCTTGGCGGAAAAAGGCGTGAGTGTTGAGATCAGTCAAGTAGAGCTTGATGCGCTACCCGAAGAAATGCTGGAGCTTAATGCGTACGGCACGCTACCGACCTTGGTCGATCGCGAGTTGGTATTGTATGAGTCAGACATTATTATGGAATATTTGGATGAGCGTTTTCCTCACCCACCCTTGATGCCTGTGTACCCGGTTGCTCGCGGTAACAGTCGCTTAATGATGCACCGTATTAAGCAAGACTGGTATTGTTTAGTTACACGGATTCAGCGTAACGAGAAAGCAGATGAAGCGCGCAAAGAGTTACGCGAAGCTTTGTTAGCGGTCGCGCCTGTGTTTGCTGAGTATCCGTATTTTATGAGCGAAGAGTTCAGCTTGGTTGATTGCTATATGGCACCTTTGTTATGGCGCCTGCCTTCTCTTGGCATTGAGTTGTCGGGTAAAGGAGCGAAAGAGCTTAAAGGGTATATGATCCGTCTGTTTGAGCGTGAGTCTTATCAGGCTTCTATGACTGAAACTGAACGTGATCTTGGTGGTAAGATTTAATATGGATAACTTGACACCCAGCCGCCCTTATTTGTTGCGTGCTTTTTATGAGTGGTTATTAGATAACGAACTGACACCGCATTTGCTGGTGAATGCAGAGTTACCTCATACATTGATACCGCAGCAGTATGTAAATGATGGCCAAATAGTGCTGAATATAGCACCTCAGGCGGTTGTTGGCTTACAAATAGATAACGAGGCCGTCACCTTTAGCGCGCGTTTTGGGGGCTCACCGTTTCAGGTGTACGTTCCTATGGCGGCAGTGGTGTCAATTCAGGCGCGTGAAAATGGTGCAGGTACCTTTTTCCCGCCTGAAGCTGCGTACGAAGCGTGGCAAGCCACTTCTGAAAGTGAGTTAACGGTATTAGATAGTTCCGCCGTTGATGAAGAGCCGGAAGAAGGCCCCACTCCCCCTAAGAAAGGCAAGCCCAGCTTGCGGGTAGTTAAGTAGCAGCAATAATGAATAATAAAAAACGCAGCCAATAGGCTGCGTTTTTTATGGCTAATGTCACGATTGGTATAATACCAATCTAAGTAAGTATGTGGTCAGTTTGTATTAAGTAAAAACTAAGGACTATTTT
>NZ_JBQDEX010000025.1:0-25259 GCF_052084945.1 Oceanisphaera sp. | reverse complement strand
AAGGATATGAGCCTATGATAGGAACCAGCAAATTAAAGCAAGCGTTATCTCATTATCGTGAGCAGTATCAGCAAGCACATGCCGTTCAGCAAGCCATTTGTTCTCATATGGCGGTAATAGAATTTACACCACAAGGCGAAATACTGGATGCTAATCATCGCTTTTTGAATGTGGTGGGCTACACATTAAACGAGATAGTGGGTGCTCATCACCGTATATTTTGTACTTCTGAATTAGCAAGCACAGCAGAATATGCCGCATTTTGGCAGCAGCTTGCGCAAGGCCAATCACAAAGAGGTACCTTTGCCCGTCTTAATCGACAGGGTGAGCTTATTTGGTTGGAAGCGACCTACTTCCCAGTGCTTAATGAGCAAGGAGAGGTGGTGAAAGTGCTAAAAATTGCCAGTGATATTACCCAAAAGCAACATCAACTTGCGGCCCAGCAAGCGGTATTAAGCGCGTTACACCTCTCGATGGCGGTTATTGAGTTTGCTGTAGACGGCACGATTTTAACGGCCAATGAAAATTTTTTAAATGTAATGGGCTATCGTTTAGAACAAGTGGTCGGCCAGCATCATCGAATATTTTGTGACAATGAATTTTATCAACAGCAGCCTAGCTTTTGGCAAGACTTAGCAGCAGGTGAGCATAAATCGGGTCGATTTAAACGCTTAGATGCACAAGGCTGTGATATTTGGCTAGAGGCGACTTATAATCCGATTCTTGACGGCTCAGGCCAAGTGCATCGGGTTGTTAAATTTGCCAGTGATATTAGCGCTCGGGTACGTCAGTCGCGTAAAAACCAGCAAGCCTCAGAGCAGGCGTGTGATATTGCCGTACAAACATCTCATATTGTTGAGCAAGGTAATAGTTCGTTATTAGCTTCGGTGAATACTTCGGTACAAGTTTCTAACGATCTTGATCAAGCGATGTTGATCGTTAATCAGCTCAACGAACAAGCGCGTAATATCGAAGAAATAGTGAGTACTATTAGTAGTGTGGCTGAGCGAACTAATTTATTAGCATTAAACGCCGCTATTGAGGCGGCTCGCGCTGGTGAGCAAGGGCGAGGCTTTGCTGTGGTCGCCGATGAAGTGCGCCAATTAGCAGCGCGCACCAGTGTGGCTACCAATGAAATAAGCCAAGTAGTACAACAAAACCGCGAACTAACCGCGCAAGTTTCTACTGCCATTGTTGAGGTCACTCAAGTGGCCGAGCAAGGCAAGCAGCAAGTATTGGATGTAGAAGCGATTATGGGCGAAATACACCAAGGCGCCTTGGCGGTGCAAGAGACGATGACAGGGCTTTCTTAGCCGTTTGGTTGTGCCTTCTTTAACCATAAAAAAACCGACCTTTGCAGGTCGGTTTTTATTTATTGTCGCTTTAAGTTGTGCCTATGCGAAAAGTACGATCTTAAAGATTCGCTATTTGCGTTTGCTGGGCTTCAAGTTTGGTTAGCGCCGCTCGATAGTCATCGAGCTTTTCTTGCTCTTTAGCCACCACGGCAACCGGAGCTTTAGCAACAAAACCGGCGTTATTTAGCTTGCCTTCAATGCGCTTTATTTCACCGTGCGTCTTCTCTAACTCTTTTTGTAAGCGAGCTAATTCAGCGTCTTTATCAATTAAGCCGGCCATGGGCAGTAATAGCTCGGTATCACCAATTAACTGTTTCGTTGAGGTGGGCGCTGCTTCATCTGGGCTTAAATGAGTAATAGCATCGAGTTTGGCCATTGCCTTTAAGAAGGCTTCGTTATCAGTGGCCCGGCGCGCATCATCACCAGCGGGGCGTAATAATACCGACAGTGCCTTGCTCGGGGCTAAGTCCATTTCGGCACGTAGGTTACGAATTGACACAATAAAGCGCTTAACCCACTCAAGATCTGCCATGGCGTCAGCATCTTCAAGGCTTGCGTCTGCCTCGGGGTAGGTCGCCAGCATAATGCTGTCGCCACTACGATTAGCCAGTGGTGCCACTCGCTGCCAAATTTCTTCGGTAATGTAGGGCATAATCGGGTGGGCTAACCGTAATAAGGTTTCTAGCACCTCAATTAAGGTTTTGCGAGTAGCCCGCTGCTCAGACTCAGAGCCGTGCCAAAGCACAGGTTTGGTGAGCTCTAAGTACCAATCACAAAACTGGTGCCAAATAAACTCATATAAGGCATTGGCTGCGCGGTCAAAACGGTAATCGTCTAGCGCTTGTCGTACTTCCCTAATGGTGACTTGTAGCTGTGCCTGTATCCAGCGATCGGCTAATGAATAGGTTAGCTCATCACTTTTGGCACCTATGCCACAGTCTTGCTCTTCGGTACTCATCAGCACATAACGCGACGCGTTCCACAGTTTATTGCAGAAGTTGCGGTAACCATCTAGGCGACGCATGTCCCAGTTAATATCACGACCAGTTGAAGCCATGGCCGTGAGGGTAAAGCGCAGAGCATCGGTACCGTGGGCTTCAATGCCGTCGGCAAAGGTCTTGCGAGTATCTTTTTCTATTTTAGCTGCAAGCTTAGGCTGCATCATGTTGCCAGTACGCTTGGTAACCAAAGACTCAAGATCAATGCCGTCGATCATATCTAATGGATCGAGCACGTTACCCTTAGACTTCGACATTTTATCGCCATTTTCGTCGCGAATAAGCCCAGTGACGTACACTGTTTTAAAGGGTACTTGTGGCTTGCCGTTTTCATCTTTAATGAAGTGCATGGTCATCATGATCATGCGCGCCACCCAGAAAAAAATAATATCAAAGCCGGTCACTAACACACTGCTGGGGTGGAAAGTGGCAAGATCCGGCGTTTTCTCTGGCCAGCCCTGAGTCGAGAAGGTCCACAGTGCTGAGCTAAACCAGGTATCCAGTACGTCTTCGTCCTGACTTAACACTAGGTCATTACCCAGCTTGTAGGTGGCACGCACTTCGGCTTCATCACGGCCCACATAAACTTTGCCATCTGTGTCATACCAAGCGGGAATGCGATGTCCCCACCACAGTTGGCGTGAAATACACCAGTCTTGTACGTCACGCATCCAAGAAAAGTACATATTTTCGTACTGCTTAGGCACAAACTCAATGTCACCGTCTTCTACTGCTTTGGTGGCCACTTCGGCTAAGGGAGCCGCACGCACATACCATTGGTCGGTTAGCATAGGCTCGATAGGGACACCACCACGATCCCCATAAGGGACAGTTAAGTCGTGATCTTTAATGCTATCTAATAAACCTAACTCATCTAATGCACTGACAATGGCCTTACGTGCCGCGTAGCGCTCTAAGCCTTGGAATTGGCTTGGCAGGGCATTGGAGTAAGCATCACTCACTTCGCCTTTACTGGTAAAGACTTCGGCTTGCTCACGAATATAGGCACTTAAGGTCAAGATATTAATTTGGGGTAACTGATGACGCTTACCCACTTCGGCATCGTTAAAGTCGTGGGCTGGGGTGATTTTTACGCAGCCTGTGCCTTTTTCCATATCGGCATGCTCATCGCCAACAATGGGAATACGGCGACCGACTAACGGCAGTTCAATATACTTACCAATTAAGTTTTGATAGCGGGGATCTTTTGGGTTAACCGCCACTGCGGTATCGCCCAGCATGGTTTCTGGGCGAGTGGTGGCCACTACTAAGTAGTCTTTACCATCCGCGGTGGCAATACCATCGGCAAGCGGGTAGCGAAATTGCCACATATGGCCTTTTAGTTCACGGTTTTCTACTTCTAAATCTGAGATAGCAGTGTTGAGTTTAGGGTCCCAATTGACCAGACGCTTGCCGCGGTAAATTAAGTCGTCTTCATAGAGTTGTACAAAAACTTCTTTGACTGCGCTAGACAAGCCATCATCCATGGTAAAGCGCTCACGCTCCCAATCTACCGATGTACCAAGGCGGCGCAGTTGCTGGGTGATAGTGCCACCGGATTCTTTTTTCCAGTCCCAAATTTTATCAATAAAAGCCTCACGGCCGTAATCGTGACGCGTCTTGTCTTCTTCAGCAGCAATTTTGCGTTCAACGACCATTTGCGTAGCTATGCCCGCGTGGTCGGTACCTACCTGCCATAAAGTGTTTTTGCCTTGCATACGCTGATAACGAATCAGGGTATCCATAATGGTGTCTTGAAACGCATGCCCCATGTGCAGGCTACCCGTTACGTTGGGTGGCGGTATCATAATGCTGTAGGCAGGTTTGCTGGTGTCGCCATGAGGCTTAAAGTAGCCCTTATTTTCCCACTGCTGGTACATGGCCTGTTCGACAGCGGTGGGGTTAAATGTTTTTTCCATGATGTTATTCGTCTTGAGTTTGGGAAGGTACAGGGGCAGTCGTGAGTGTAAAGCCAGACTGACGATATGCTTTAAAGCGTTCGCGAGCGGCTTGTTTACCCGCATCATCTGCGGGTACAAAATCAACTAGTTGTTTAAATCTGCGTGCAAAATCAGGCGCTAAAGGGGCTAGGTTGAGCAATATAGCTCGGCCATGTTGTGGTGGCTGCCAACCAATAATCACTTGCGCGCCTTGACGCGGTCCTTCGCCTTGCAAATTATGGGCAATAAAAGCGTCGGCGGGCTGCTGCCAAAGTGCTTCATCTAGCGCTTGTGCTTGCGCTTGGTGTTGGGCATAAATAAACACCCCCAGCCCCTGGCGATAATAATCAGTGGTCAGTTGACACACTAATGAAATTAGCGCTTCGGGACTGGTTGCCTCTGGCAATAAATAAAAACAGCCTTGGCTCATATTTATTCTTCGATGTTGTTAACGCCGGCCCGGTTTAGTAAAAACTGGGTCAACAGAGGAACTGGGCGACCGGTTGCCCCTTTATGTTTGCCGCTATCCCAGGCTGTACCTGCCACATCTAAATGTGCCCAGTGATACTTTTTGGTAAAGCGACTTAAAAAGCAAGCGGCAGTAATTGAGCCTGCAGCACGGCCACCCACGTTGGTCATATCAGCAAATGGGCTGTCTAACTGCTCTTGATACTCTTCACTCATTGGCAAGCGCCATGCACGGTCACCGGCTTGCTCAGAGGCATTAAGTAACTCATGAGCCAGCGGATTGTGGTTAGCTAATAGCGCTGAGGTTTGATGGCCTAAGGCGATAATACAGGCCCCAGTAAGGGTGGCCACATCCACCACCACTTCTGGTTCAAAACGTTCCACAAAAGTTAAAGCATCACATAATACCAAACGTCCTTCGGCATCAGTATTTAAGACTTCAATGGTTTGGCCGGACATACTGGTGAGAATATCTCCTGGGCGATAGGCGTTACCATCAGGCATATTTTCGCAGCCGGCTAACACAGCCACCACGTTAATAGGGAGCTGTAACTCAGCTAAGGCCTGCATTGTGCCTAATACCGCCGCAGCGCCGCCCATGTCGTATTTCATTTCATCCATGCCTGCGGCAGGCTTTAATGAAATACCCCCAGCATCAAAGGTTAGGCCTTTGCCCACTAAGGCTATGGGGCGAGCATCGGGATCTGGGTTACCTTTATATTCTATCACCGACATCATGGCTTCATTGTGTGAGCCGCGGGCGACAGCTAAATAAGCATTCATGCCCAAGTCGGCCATTTCTTGCTCGCCAATAATACGCGTGGTGATATTATCCCAAGCATCCGCCAGCTGGCGCGCTTGTGAGGCAAGATAGGCAGGGTTACATACGTTAGGTGGCATGTTGGCCACATCGCGACACACTTTTACGCCTTTGGCTACACTTAAGCCATGAGCCGCTGCACGCTCACCAATGGGCAGCTCGCGTCGAGTAGGCACATTAAAGACCATTTTACGCAGCGGACGACGGGGCTCTGCTTTATTGGTTTTAAATTGATCAAAGCTATATAGACTGGCTTTAGTGGTCTCTACGGCTTGGCGCACTTTCCAATAGGTATCGCGTCCTTTAACGTGCAGTTCAGTTAAAAAGCACACCGCTTCCATTGAGCCTGTATCATTCAGCGTGCTCATGGTGTTACGAAGAATTTGTTTATATTGGCGCTCGTCTAGCTCGCGCTCTTTACCGCAACCAACGAGTAACACGCGCTCGCTAAGCACGCCTGGCACATGATGTAAGAGGAGAGTTTGCCCCACTTTTCCTTCTAAATCTCCACGGCGCAGTAGCGCGCTTAAATAACCGTCACTGATTTTATCTAGCTGCTCGGCCACAGGAGATAGGCGACGGGGATCGAAGACACCGACTACGATGCATGCACTGCGCTGTTTCTCGGGGCTACCACTTTTTACACTGAACTCCATGGATTCTCCTACGGCTTGAAGACAATGAGCGTTAGATCACCCATAATGATGATCGTCGCAAAAACGGGCAGACTTTCGCAGACTTAATGTGCGAAAATCGTGATTTACGCTTATTCTTAAGCGTTTCTATTGAAAAGACAAGTTTACACTGGGATTAGCGGTGATTGCATTTCGTTATTTGTTTTGGGAAACCCTCAAAACGCAGTTAGCAGTACTCTTTGTGCTGCTACTTATTTTTATAAGCCAGAACTTTATTGAAGTTCTTGGCGGCGCAGCTAATGGCTCTATCCCCGTAGGGTTAGTAGGTAAGCTCTTGCTGCTCAATATGCCAGACATGGCCACCTTAATGTTACCCATTAGCCTCTTTTTGGGTATCTTATTTGCCCATGGTCGCCTGTATGCCGACAGTGAAATGACGGTAATGCGAGCGGTGGGTATAGGGCCAGGAAAAATAATGACAGTGACCTTGGTACTGGCATTATTTTGGACTGGCGCCGCTTTGTTTAACTCTTTGTGGCTAAACCCTTGGTCTAAAGCACAAGTGTACCAGATAAGAGAGGAAGTAAAGGCTGATCCTGGTTTTGCTTTACTACGTCAAGCGCGCTTTATGAGTTTAGATGGAGGGCGAGTGGTGGCCTACATTGAAAATCTCGATGCTAAAAAAGAAGCGGGTAATAGTAGCTTAAGTCGATTGTTTGTAGTGCAACGAGCGCAAAATGAACAAGCACCTAGCATAGTAGTCGCAGACAGTGGCCGCTTTCATGAGCGCGACGGTGGCCAGTGGTTAACGCTGGATAATGGGCGTCGCTACTCAGGAGAGCCGGGCACTCGGGCTTTTGATGTGGCTGAATTTGATGAGTACAGCGCGTTTATTCAAGGCGGTGATATTGATGATGTGGAGCGCAAAGAGTCTTCAGCCAGTAGTAAAGTGTTAAGTCAGTCCAATAAAATAGACGATATTGCCGAGTTACAATGGCGAGTCTCTTTGCCTTTATCCATGTTGGTTCTGGTCTTTCTCGTGGTGCCCTTGGCGGTCATTAATCCTCGACAAGGCCGTTATGCCAAGTTGTTGCCGGGCATTTTACTTTATTTGGCTTACTTTTTATTACAAAGTGCGGCCCGCTCGGCAGTAGAAGCGGGTAGTCTCCCTATTTATCCTGGACTATATACAGTGCCATTAGGGTTCTTGTTGCTGGTGGGCTTGCCACTTAATTTACGAGAAACGGCGTGGTGGAGTCGCACCCGAGAAAAATTTAGACGTAATAAGGCCGTTTAATGTTAACTATACTTGATCGATATATAGGCCGTACCGTATTAATGGCCATGCTGTTATGTGAGCTGACCTTAGTCGGCTTATCGGCCATCATTCGTTATGTTGAGCAGTTACGCAGTGTTGGGGAGGGCTCATACACGCTGTTAAGTGCTTTTCATTATGTTTTACTGTCGATGCCTCAAGAAATTGTCTTGTTCTTTCCTATTGCCGCATTGTTGGGTGGCTTGATTGGCTTGGGGCAGCTTGCCAGCAGCAGTGAGTTGGTAGTGATGCAGTCGGCGGGGCGTTCGCGTTTTAATATTGTTATGAGTGCGCTTAAAACCACATTGCCGCTGATGTTTGCCATTATGCTGGTTGGAGAGTATGTCGCTCCAGTGGCTAAACTCGCCTCAGATGATTTGCGTACGCAAGCTCGTTCTGGTGGGCAAGTGGTGCTCTCTACTTATGGCGTCTGGGCCAAAGATAGCGATGCCTATATCAATATTAATCAGTCACGTCGAGATGGTATTTTAACTGGTATTACCTTGTATTATTTTGATGACAGTACTCGATTAATACGTATTACCCAAGCAACACAAGCAGAGTATGTCAGTGAAAAATGGCAGTTAACGAATGTGACCGACACCTTGTTTACTCAGGGTAAAATGATTGAAACACAACACCACCCAGCGCGTGAATGGCATACTAGCTTAACGCCAGAAAAGTTGGGGGTGGTGGCCGTTGAACCCCATGAATTGTCTATGCGAGGCTTGTGGGAGTATCGGGGGTATCTAGAGGATAATGGTCAAAATGGGGATTTATACGCCTTGGAGTTTTGGCGTAAAGCCCTGCAGCCTGTCATGGTGGTTGCCATGATGTTACTTGCCTCTTCTTTTGTGTTTGGTGCTTTGCGCAGTGTCACCATGGGGGCACGTTTGCTGATGGGTATTTTATTTGGTTTTGGTTTTTATGTGGCCAATGAAGTGTTTGGCCCCATTAGTTTAGTGTATAGCGTCCCGCCTACATTGGGGGCTCTGGGGCCAAGCTTGTTGTTTATTGGTATAGCGTTATTCTTATTAAACAGAAAAGCTTAGCCATCGACAGCTGGCAGCGATAAGCCGTCAGCAAGTAAAATACACAGCGGGTGATGCTGTGTATTTTACTGTAGGCCTATACTGATAACGTAACGCTGGGGGCTTAGGGCTGTTTTTTATCGAGTAACTTTTTATTCAGTTCTTTGCTCATCACAATCACTTCGCAGTCGGCGATTTTATCTTGTAGGGCTAACTTAAGGCGTGGGTTGGTGAGGATCCAGAGATTGCTCAAACCCAGTAGGGCGCTGGCGGCACGAATAATACATTGCGCTAAGTGCAACCGGCTACCATCAGTATTTTGTACACGCAATCGCCATGCTCGCATGCCAATGGTTTGGCCACTGGTACGCCAAAACCAGCAATAAAAAAACAACCCGACCGCCAGCATGCATAACTGATACCAGGGGCTGGCGCTTAATAAGGCGGCAGGGTCTTCGTGGGCGCCTAGATGTATCCAGCCCAGCTTAAGCACTAATACTGTGATCCCAAAGTAGATAAAGCCGGTGACCATCATCAAAGAGATAACCACCAATACATCATAGAGCCAAGCTGCCAATCGTCGCATTAAGCCTGCTCGAGATAACCCTATGTACTCAGAGTTAGAAGACATTTGTTCCTACCGCCATCTGTTAGTATGAAAAAGAAAGATTAAGACTGTTCGGCCACATTCTAGCAAAAGTGCTGGCATAGGGTTATTTTTGTGATGCGATAGCTAAGATAAAGCATGAGTGCACAATTTATATGCAGTTAGTTTAAAAATATAATAATTTACTTGCGACAGGCGTTTGAATACGTATAATTCATCTCGCTCACCAAGGTGAAGCAAGCAAAGTAAAACGTGGCGGTGTGGTGAAATTGGTATACACGACGGATTCAAAATCCGTTGCCTTCGGGCGTGGCGGTTCAAGTCCGCCCACCGCTACCACTTTAAGTAAGCAGTAAATAATCCCCTAGTAATATCTCCTCAGTAATACCTTTTTGTTTCATTACTCTCTTTTATCGCTAAAAACTCCCCAATAAAGCACCACCTATTGTCATTATGCTGACGACCTATGGATACGGCATTGTCTTTAAGCCGTCACCCTGAACTGCCTCCTAGTCATCCTGAACTTGTTTCAGGATCTCGTTTTAGAGCTTTAAGACAAAAGCGGGCGACCTATCAGGTTACGCTGTCTTTGTTAGCGGCTATAAATACGCTGTTGCTTCCGCTCGAATTTGCCCAATGCGCTCTTCTAGCTCCAGTAGTTCGGGCTCTAAGTCTTCTAGGGTCTGTTTGGCCAAAAGCGCCTTTTCTAATTCAGCAACCAAAGACTGTAATTGAGTTACACCACAGTAGGCAGTGCCGCCATGCAGCTTATGCAAGGGAGGATACAGTTGCTGCTCATCTAAATGTCCTGACAAAGCGGCATTCAACAAAGGCTCAAACTCATCAAAACTTTGTAGTAATAACTCGAGCATTTCTTTGGCCAACGCTTCTTTATTTCCAGCCTGCTTTAGAGCCAGTGACCACTCTATTTGCCCCTTTGGTTGAGCGTAAAGCGAAAATTGCTTGATAATACTTGCCAGCATAGCCTCATCAATTGGCTTCGTTAAATAGTCATCCATGCCCTGCAGCATGAGCCGGTCACGTTCTCCGGCAATGGCATGTGCGGTTACTGCCACTATGGGGGTATGGGTGTTTGGCCCTTTACCTGTACGAATTTTTTGTGTGGCTTGAATACCGTCGAGCAACGGCATTTGTATATCCATAAAAATAATATTGTAGTGATTTGCTGTTGCTAAATTAAGAGCTTCTTGACCATTAGAGCAAGTGTCCACTTGGCTAACCTGCTCGTTAAGCATGGCACTAATGAGTTTAAGGTTAGCGGGATTATCATCTACAGCGAGCACGCGCAGCGTCTGTTTTTGCGCAGGTGTTGCTAATGTGATGGGTAATGGCGCTTGAGGCTCAATGATCTCTTGCCCTATTAGTGCCTGGGCTAACTTTTGATAATGGACAGGCTTGCTCAGGCACAGCTTGGCTCCGGCAGCTACCATAGCGTCGGCAAGAGTGGGGTCGGTTGAACTGAGCAGTAGTACCACATTATGGCTCAGTGCTTGTTGTTGGGTTATTGCCAGCTCTATTTGGCTAGGTAGCGCACTGGGTGTAAACCCGAGCAAAACACAATCTATAGGGACATAAGGGGTTGGCTCATGCAGCACTTGCACCCCCCATTCTCGTAGTAAAGAGGTGGTGGCAAGACGGCTAAAGTTATCTTCCTCAAGATAGAGGACCGTCTTATGGCTTAACTCGGTAAGTGGTAAAGGCTCGGCTAGCGATAATGCGGCCCGGTCAAGCTCTAGCGTAAAACTAAACACCGAGCCCGAACCTAGTTCAGAATGCAGCTTGATACTTCCTGACATTTGCTGGACTAGCTTTTGGGTTATCACCAAGCCAAGCCCAGTACCGCCATAACGGCGCGAGATACTGGAGTCAGCCTGATTAAATGCTTGAAATAGCTGACGGCGCTGATTGTCAGAAATACCGATACCTGTGTCTTGCACATGAATATGCAATGCGGCTTTATTAGGCTGGCTGGCAGGGCGAGCATCAACTCGTACGTCGACATTACCTTGCTCGGTAAATTTAACTGCATTACCCACCAAGTTGGTCACAATTTGCTGTAAGCGTAACGAATCACCTATTAAACCATCTTGTACGGCAGCATCAATACGCAGCGATAGTTCTAATTCTTTATCATGAGCGCTGGGAGCCAGTAAGGTCATCACTTCTTGCAAGCTATCGCGCAGTGAGAAAGGAATTTTTTCTAGAGTGAGCTTACCAGCCTCAAGCTTAGAAAAATCGAGAATATCATTGATAATACAGAGTAAATTTTGCGCCGACTTCTCAATGGTTTTAAGGTAATCCAGTTGGTTGCTTGTAAGTCGTGTTTTTTGTAGTTGACGAGCAAAACCAATCACACCATTGAGAGGAGTACGTAGCTCATGAGACATGTTAGCCAAAAACTCAGTTTTGACACGGGCCGCTTCTTGAGCCCGTTTTTTGGCCATATCCAATTCAATATTTTGAATTTCAATTTGCTCTAAGGTTTCTCTTAGATCTGACGTGGCTTGATCAATGTTTTGCTGCATTTCTTCGTGGTATTCAGACAAGGATTTAGCCATGGCATTAATGCCATTTTTTAGCATTTCCATTTCACCGGTAAACTCACCATTTACTCGCGTGTCGAGCCGGCCTTCTCGAATTTTATAAACGGCACTGACCATGTCGGTAATAGGCTGTGATACGCCGCGGATCAGCCGCACGCCAAATAAAGCACTCATACTCATGCCCAGTAGCACAATCAAACCAGCAAAAAAGCTGTCTTTAAGATGCACCAACATAGTGGAGTCGTTAGTGAGTTGCATGGCGATATAGCCGATAGGAATGGCTGAGACATCTTCCCAAGAAGAGTCGGTTTGAATATTATCGGTGAGCACGGGAGTGCGTAATATAATGCCGTTATCGCCACTTTCTACGAGTGTTGATTGTGGAATGGGCATGTCTTTAGGCAAGCGTAGTAAGTTAAAATCGCGATGATAATTCGATGTTACTAATAGCCGGCCTTGTTTATCAAATAAAGCAATAGACTTAACGAGGGGGCTATTATTACGGTGAACATTACTTAATAGGCGATTAAGAGATTCGCGATTGCGGCTGGTTAATGCAAGTTCGCTGGCCAACGCCATAGGCTCTATGACATTTACCCCTTGTTGGGTTAAAGCGGCCTCTAATTGCTGATAGCGGCTCACAGAAAAATAACTGGCTAAGGAAATGCCAATCAGCAAGGTAGGAATAATGGTATAAGCGAGTATTCTCGCTCGTAGGCCGTATTTGGTCATAGTTTGCTAATGTGGGACAATGTGCGCATCAAATCAACAGGCGCTTATAATGACATAGCCGCCTCAAGGGCTCCACGTTTATGGTTCAGTTCTTTAAGGAAAGTAAACCCAAACCCCAGAGTCAACCGCTGCTAGACGTAACAGTGATAGACGTTAATATGCACGGTGTGGGTGTAGCGCGCTACCAAGGGCGGCCACTGCTGGTGGCTGGCGCACTTAAGGGTGAGCAAGTTCGGGTGCGCTTAGCGGTGCAAAACAATAAATATCAGAGTGCCGAGTTAGTTAAAGTACTGAAGCCTGTCAATACACGGAACACGCCGTTTTGCCGCTACATTAATGAATGCGGTGGTTGTACTTTGCAACATATGTCGAGCGACGATCAGCGCGCACTTAAAGCAGACGCGGTACGGCGTTTATTTGCACGGCAAGGCATAGAGAGCTTGCCTGATTTTGAATGGATAACACCCCCTTATACTCAAGAATACCGGCGTGTGGCCAGATTGGCGATTCGGCTACAAAAAAAAGGGGTTGCACTTGGCTTTAGACGGGGGCAGTCTCACCAATTAGTTGAAATTGAACATTGCGGCGTGTTGCGCCCTGCTTTATCGGCCTTGATTTCGCCGTTACGCCAGTTGTTAAACCAACTAAAAGCGCTAAAGCAGCTTGGGCATCTTGAGCTATACGATACCAAAGAAGGTGTTGCTGTATTGTTGAGGCATACCGGCACGCTGCCACCGAGGGATCTTGAGCTGTTATTGTCGTTTTCCCAGCATAAAAAACTGGCCTTGTTCTTACAAGATGATAATGGGCGCCGCCCTTTACATGTGCCATTTTCACTTCATTATCAATTAGATAATATCAAACTCTCTTTTACGCCCGGCGACTTTATTCAAATTAATGCTGCGCTTAACCAGCAGATGGTAACCCAAGCACAAGACTGGTTAGCCGCAGAGCCTGGGGCACCTATATTAGATTTATTTTGTGGCGTGGGTAATTTTTCTTTACCGCTGGCCAGTGCAGGACACCCAGTGGTAGGGGTGGAAGGTGTGATGGACATGGTCGAGCAGGCTAGAGGTAATGCCGAAGATAATGAGTTGTCTCTTGCTAGGTTTTATCGAGCTGATTTAGCTGCCGACTTCACACAAGAGACTTGGGCACGCCAAGGGTTTGAGCATGTCTTATTAGATCCAGGCCGAGCGGGCGCTGAACAAGTGATACCCTATTTATGTCAAATGGAACCTAAGCGATTATTGTATGTCTCTTGTAATCCCATCACGCTGGCTCGTGATAGCCAGCCATTATTGGCCGCGGGATATCAGCTGGTGCGTTTTAGCTTAATCGATATGTTTCCCCACACAGGACATTGTGAAGCAATGGCCTTATTTGAACTCAGTTAAGGGATCGTTATGGTTGCCGTACGCAATACTCATCTCACCGTTAATTTTAGCCTAGAAGAATGGGCCAATAGCTTGCCCTTTACGGCTGATGAGCAACAACAACTGCAAGCGCTATATGAGTATTGCTCTGCGCTTAACGCTCCGGCTGACCGTCAGTTGTCGCTGTCGGCGCACGAACTACATGCGCAAGGTGTAGAGATGGTTGGCATACTGCTTACCCTTAGCATGGACATTGGCACCATCAAAGCCGCCTTATTGTATCCGTTTCTTGAGCAGGGGTATCTCGATTTAGCACAAGTGACTACCGACTTTGGCAGTAGTATTAGTCAGTTGCTACAAGGCGTGATCGACATGGAAGCGATTCGCTCACTGCAAGATGTGTACACTAATAATAACTCAGAAGTACAAGTCGATCGTGTACGACGCATGCTCATGGCCATGGTTGAAGATGTACGAGCCGTGGTTATTAAGCTTGCTGAGCGTATTAGCTGCTTGCGTGAGTTAAAAAGCGCCAACGAAGAAACCCGCGTTTTAGTGGCCAAAGAAATTTCTAATATTTATGCGCCTTTGGCCAATCGATTAGGCATTGGGCAGCTAAAATGGGAGCTTGAAGATCTTTCTTTTCGTTATTTACACCCAGAAACCTACCAGCTGATTGCCAAGTTACTACATGAAAAGCGCCTGGCGCGAGAGGCTTATATTGATCAATTTGTTGACGGATTAAGGCATGCGTTTGCTGATGCCGATGTGGCGGCAGAAGTGTATGGCCGACCTAAGCATATTTATAGTATTTGGCGAAAAATGCAGAAAAAGAATCTGGATTTTGATGAGCTATTTGACGTGCGAGCGGTGCGGGTGGTCACGCCACATTTACAAGACTGCTATGGGGCTTTAGGGGTGGTTCACTCTCAGTGGCGTCATATTCCTCGTGAGTTTGATGACTACGTGGCTAACCCTAAGCCGAATGGTTATCAGTCGATTCATACCGTCGTTATTGGTCCTGAGGGAAAAACGGTAGAAATACAAATCCGTACCGAGCAAATGCATCAAGATGCAGAGCTGGGCGTGGCGGCGCACTGGAAATATAAAGAAGGTAGTAGTGGTGGCACTAAACAAAGTGGCTTTGAAGATAAAATTGCGTGGCTAAGAAAGCTACTCGCTTGGCAAGAAGACATGGCTGAAAGTGGCTCCTTAGTGGATGAGTTGCGCAGCCAAGTGTTTGAAGACAGAGTATATGTGTTTACGCCAAAAGGCGAGGTGGTTGATATGCCTCTAGGGGCGACCCCGTTAGACTTTGCGTATTACATACACAGTCAAATTGGCCACCGTTGTATTGGTGCCAAAATAGATAGCCGTATTGTGCCTTTTACTTATCAATTACAAACTGGCGATCAGGTTGAGATTATCACCCAAAAGCAGCCTAACCCAAGCCGCGATTGGATGAACCCTAATCAAGGCTTTTTACGTACCAGTCGCGCCCGAGCTAAAGTGAGCACTTGGTTTAAAAAGCAAGACAGAGATAAAAATATTACCGCCGGGCGAGAGGTACTAGAAAAAGAGTTAGAGCGCTTGGGCTTGGCATTTTCTTCACTAAATAAAACCGTACTTGAGCGCTTTAATGTGGCGCAGCTTGATGATCTGCTGGCTGGTATTGGCGGTGGTGACTTACGCATTAATCAGTTACTTAACTTTTTACAAGCTCAATATAAAAAGCCTACCAGTGCCGAAGAAGACGCAGAGGCATTGCGCCAGCTAGAGCTAAAAGCGGCCAAAAAAACGCCGGTTCATAACAGTAAAGATCATGTGGTGGTGCAAGGGGTAGGCAACTTACTGACCAATATTGCCCGTTGCTGTCAGCCTATTCCGGGAGATGAAATTGTCGGCTTTATTACCCAAGGTCGTGGCATTTCCATCCATCGCAATGACTGTGAACAGTTTAAAGAACTACAAGCCCAGCATCCAGAACGTGTTGTAGAGGCCGTATGGGGTGAAAACAATACTGGCGGCTATCAACTGACCTTGCGGGTGCTGGCCAATGATCGCTCGGGCTTGTTGCGTGATATCACCACTATTTTGGCCAATGAAAAAATCAACGTAACTGAGTTTAGTAGCCGTGCTAATCGCAAGCAGCAAACAGCCACTATGGATATGGAGCTAAAAATATATAATATCGACACCCTAAGTCGCGCCCTTGCCAAAATTAGCCAGCTGCCCGATGTAATAGAAGCAAAAAGACTATAAGAAAAGCTGGAAGTTGTAAGCTGTAAGCGGGAAGCCAAAGAATAAAATCTAGGCTTAGTGCCAAAGAGGCCGCTAAACACCGGGTGTTTAGCATTTAACGTAAAGCGCACAACGTATGGCTTTTTTCACATAGGAATGAGCATGAAGCAGGAAAGTTACTCACTCGACGATTTACTCACCATTATGGCCGCGTTGCGGGATCCAGTGAACGGCTGCCCGTGGGATCAACAGCAAACCTTTGCCAGCATAGTGCCTCATACGCTAGAAGAAGCCTATGAAGTGGCAGACACCATCACACGTAACGCATTAAATGAACTACCTGATGAGTTGGGTGACTTATTATTTCAAGTGGTATTTTATGCCCAGCTGGGTAAAGAGCAGGCATTGTTTGATTTTAATGATGTGGTACAAGCTGTAAGCGAAAAATTAGTACGTCGTCATCCCCATGTGTTTTCGGGGCAGGTTTTTTCCAGTGAAGCCGAGATAAAAGCAAACTGGGAGCAGACTAAGGCCGAAGAGCGCCAAGCGTTAGATGCAAGTGCAACCAGCGTATTAGATGATATTCCTCGTAATTTACCAGCATTAACGCGGGCCAATAAAATGCAAAAGCGCTGTTCAGCGGTGGGCTTTGATTGGCGAGAGTTACCGCCGGTAATTGATAAAATTCACGAAGAGTTAGATGAGGTGATGGCTGAGCTTGCGCACTCAACCCAAGATCAAGAGCGCATTGCCGATGAACTGGGTGATGTATTATTTGCGTGTGTTAACTTAGTGCGCCATCTTAAGAAAGACCCCGAAGCGGTACTGCGTGGTGCCAATGATAAGTTTGAGTGCCGCTTTCGGGCAGTAGAAAAAGCACTAGCTACTGATGGCAAAGACGGCCGAGAATGCAGCGCTGAAGAGCTTGATGGCTATTGGCGACAAGCTAAGTTAGACCAAGGCTGACACCCTGTGAAACGTAAAGAGTAAAGCGAGGGACATTATTCCCGTTTTTTATTTTACCCTTCACTTATTGAGGAACGTCGATGATACGTTTATGTGGGTTACTCTACTTGTGTTTGAGTCTGTCGGTGATGGCCGCAGATCGTACGGAGCTTACTGATAAATCGGCAACTGATGATGAGCATACCGCTGGCATGTCGCAACCATCAAAAACAGATGTGCCGGCTAATATTGAATCCAAGAGTGAGTCTGAGCCACCAGAAGAGATGGGCGAAATAACGGATGCGCTGCAACTGGCACAAAATGAGGCGCAAGAAGGAGAGCTGCGCGCGATCCCTCTGTATGAAGAGTACCAATTGATTGAGTGGATCAATGCCAACCAGCATTTAAAGCAGGTGCGCGATATTGATAACTGTCAATTAGTACAAGATATTGAGGCCAGAGCCGAAGTACTACGTTTGCCTGCTTACCAATTTTTGTGGGGAGACATGCTGGCATGGGGGATCTGTGTGCCACAGCAGTCTCGACGTGGGGTAAGCATGTTATGGAAAGCGGCAGAGCAAGGCTTGCCCGCAGCATTAGAGCAATTAGGGCGTTATTATTATAACGGCACCTTAGTACAAAGAAATCGTCAACGAGCAGCACCTTTAATGCACGAAGCGGCGAGTTTAGGGCTAGAAAAAGCCCAATTTGCTTGGGCACGTTGGTTATTAGACGGCAGTGGCAGCCCCCTAGATTACCCTCAAGCATACTTATGGCTAAAAAAGATGGTGTTAGCTGATAAAAAGCAGCACCAAGAAGCCGAAAAACTGAGTGCAGCCTTAGCCAGTAGAATGCCGACGAGCAAAGTGAGACAGCTAAATAATCAGTTACTGTTTTAGCGTAGCAGCATAGAGAGCTGAACATTTAAAATGGGGGGAAATTTATACATATATAAGGATTAAATGTTATTCTATATAGCTTGCTATATGAGTAAGCGATGCGTTTGTGTTGTGCTAAGCACGCAAATATTGCCCTCTTAAGCAGATACACAACAATGCATATACAAACTTATTTATATCTCACGCTTTTATTATTCAGGATATGCCAACATGAAGCTGACCACCTATACTGATTTTGGTCTAAGAACCTTGATGTACTTGGCAACTTTGCCCGAAGGGGAGCTAACCAGTGTTGCGCACGTGTCTAAGGTGTATGAAATATCACGTAACCACCTAGTTAAAATAGTGAATCAGCTGGCGCGAGAAGGCTATGTTCGTGCTGTTCGTGGTAAAAATGGCGGGATTTGCTTGGCACGTACACCTGCCGATATTAATATTGGGCTGGTAATACGCTCACTAGAAAATAATATCCAGGGCATAGATTGCGGCAGCCCTGCTTGTTACTTAGTGAAGATTTGTCGCTTAAAAGACGCACTAAAACAGGCCATGGATGCATTTTTAGCGGTGATGGACGGCTATACGTTAGCAGACTTGATTGGCAACCGAGACGAGCTGATGGTCATCTTTAGTGAGTTAGAACCCCCGAAAAATAGCGTTAAGCTTAGAAGCTAGAAGTGAAAAGCCAAACATTGCTGATTTCGTCTCTTTCTTCCGGCTTCCAGCTCTCAGCTTCCAGCTTTTATTTATAATAATGCGGCAGTATGCGCACTAGCTTGATCATATTATTTTCTACATCAAGAATCTCTATCGGGTAACCCGCTAGTCGCAAGCAGATATTCGCTTCTGGAATATCTTCTAAATACTCTATGATTAAGCCGTTCAGTGAACGGGGCCCATCGTTAGGCAGCTGCCAGTTAAGCTCTTTATTGATATCGCGAATGCTCACCGAGCCTTCTATCAGGTAAGAGCCGTCATCTTGAGGTGTTATCTCTTCACTTAAAGTAGGACTAATAGTGGTGGTAAAGTCACCAACAATTTCTTCCAAAATATCGTCCAAGGTGACTAAGCCCTGAATGTCCCCGTACTCATCTACAATAATCCCAATGCGTTCTTTGTTACGCTGAAATTTCACTAGCTGCACATTGAGTGGTGTGGCCTCGGGAATATAATATAGCTCCCGCAGTGCCCGCATTAAGTTCGATTTACTAAACTCATCCTTAGCAAACAAACGCAGAGCGTCACGCGCATGAATAAAACCTAATGCATCGTCGATATTGTCACGGTATAGCAGCACTTTAGTGTGTGGGCTTTGCATTAACCGGCGGCTAATACTCTACCAATCTTGAGTCACATCTATGCCGTAAATTTCATTACGAGGCACCATAATGTCATCTACTGTGACTTTTTCTAAGTCTAAAATAGACACCAGCATATCTTGGTGACGGCGAGGAATTAGCGCGCCGGCTTCATTGACTATGGTGCGCAGCTCTTCTGAACTAATGGCATTGTCTTCTTGCCCATGAGGGTTAATACGAAATAACAGCAGTAAGCCATTAGAAATGGCATTAATCATCCATACCGCAGGGTATAAAATAACCATAAGTGGCTTCAGTAGCACCGAAGCCGGAAAAGCTACGCGTTCTGGATACAGAGCGGCAAGAGTTTTGGGGGTAACCTCAGCAAAAATTAATACCACTATTGTTAAGGCAACAGTGGCAATTGCTACGCCATAATCACCAAATAAACGGATCGCAATTAAAGTAGCAATAGCAGAGGCTAAGATATTAACCAAGTTATTACCGATTAAAATCAGACCAATGAGCCGGTCTGGACGAGATAATAAGGTTTCGACTCTTAGTGCAGACTTATGCTTGTTTTGTGCTAAATGCCGCAATCGGTAACGGTTTAACGACATCATGCCGGTTTCTGAGCTGGAAAAAAAAGCAGATATAAAAAGTAGTGTTATCAGGATACCACTAAGGGTACCCGTGGATATCTCGTCCAAGCAGACCGTCCTGTCTTATAAACTAATCAATATTAAGGGTGAATAAACCCTAGACTGTGTATGTGCGCTGTCAAGTTACTTAACCGAGTAGTACCTCTCGCACAAAGCGGCTGCCAAAATAGGCAAGCGTTAATAACAGGCTACCCGCTACGCTTGTCCAAATAACCTTGCGCCCGCGCCACCCTAAACGGTGGTGGCCCCACAATAGGCCCACATAAACACACCAAGCCAGAATGGTCAGTACCGCTTTATGTGCTTTTGCGGGGCTAAACATATCTTGTAAGAAGAAGAGGCCGCTAGATATAGACAGAGTTAACAACACCACGCCCACAAAAATCAGCCGAAACAAATAACGCTCTATGGTCATTAACGGTGGCATGGCGGGCAAGTTGGTTAGTTTATGGTTTTTTAGTCGATTATTCAAAAAGCCGAGCAAAATCGCCAATAGTGAGGCAATAGCCAGCAGCGAGTAAGACATTAAGCCTAAGCCAATGTGGAGTACGACCTCGGGGCGAGTTTCTAGGTACATGCTGTAATAACTGGGCAGCAGTACATCTGCGGCCAGTAAAATACCGGCAAAGGCATAAACCAGCGGCATTAGTAGCCAAATTTTAAAGCGCGTCACCAAGACTGTCATCAGCACACTAATAATAAGGCTCACCAGCGAGGCTACATGTAGCATGCTTAAGTTTTGCCCCGGCACTAATACCACTGAGTCAAATAGCCAGAGGCCATGCAGTAAAATAGCGCACAAGGCGGCGAGTAGGCTGTAGCGACGCCGGTTGCTCTGAGGGTTGAGCATGTTATGTATACAGGCGAAGGCCGCTAATAGATAAAATGCCATCGCCAAAACAGCAAGCAATTTCATAATTAATTTAAGCCATTAATCGGTTAAATGAGAAGAATTGTCAGTATACCCTTAACACAAAGCATATCGCCACCCAAGCTCACTTAAGTTCGGCGGATAATTTGGGTATACTAAAAGTAATTTTCGCCAAATGCGGGCTACATCATGTTTGAAAATCTTACCGAAAGACTATCGCATACCCTAAAAAATATCAGTGGCCGCGGTCGTCTAACAGAAGACAATATTAAAGAAACCCTGCGTGAAGTGCGCATGGCTTTATTAGAAGCCGACGTGGCTTTACCGGTAGTGCGTGAATTCGTTAACCGTGTAAAAGAGCGCGCGGTCGGAACTGAGGTCTCTAAGTCACTGAGCCCAGGACAGGCTTTTATTAAAATAGTGAATGCTGAGCTGGTCGCCGTCATGGGTGAGGCCAATGAAGGCCTTAACCTATCGGTGACCCCTCCGGCCGTTATTTTAATGGCGGGGCTACAGGGGGCGGGTAAAACCACTTCTGTGGGTAAACTGGCTAAATACTTAAAAGAACAACATAAGAAAAAAGTGCTGGTAGTGAGTGCTGATGTATATCGACCTGCCGCTATTAAGCAATTAGAAACCTTGGCCTCTGATCTGGGTGTGGAATGCTTCACCAGTAATATAGAACAAAAGCCGGTTGATATTGGCCGTAATGCACTAGATTACGGTCGCAAGCAATTTTTTGACGTGCTATTAGTTGATACCGCCGGTCGTTTGCACGTTGATGAAGACATGATGGGGGAGATTCAACAGCTACACGATGCCATCACGCCGATAGAGACCTTGTTTGTGGTAGATGCCATGACCGGTCAAGATGCGGCGAATACCGCTAAGGCTTTTAGCGAAGCGTTGCCCTTAACCGGCGTTATTTTGACCAAGGCTGACGGTGATGCTCGTGGCGGTGCCGCCTTGTCTGTACGCCATATTACTGGCAAGCCAATTAAATTTATCGGTATGGGCGAAAAAATCGAAGCCCTAGAACCCTTCCATCCGGAGCGTATTGCCTCACGTATTTTAGGCATGGGCGATATGCTGTCTCTTATCGACCAGATGGAGCGTTCGGTTGATAAAGATAAAGCTGCCAACATGGCGAAAAAGCTGAAAAAAGGTAAAGGCTTTGATTTAGAAGATTTTCGTGATCAACTGGTACAAATGCGCGACATGGGAGGCATGTCGAGTTTAATGGATAAACTGCCAGGCATGGGAAAACTGCCCGATAATGTTAAAGATCAAGTAAACGACAATATGACGGTACGCATGGAGGCCATTATTGGCTCCATGACACCCAAAGAACGCCGCTTTCCTGATTTAATTAAAGGTTCTCGTAAGCGCCGTATTGCGATGGGCTCTGGCACCGAAGTGCAAGAAGTGAATAAATTATTGAAGCAATTTACCCAGATGCAAAAAATGATGAAAAAAATGTCGGGTAAAGGCGGCATGCGTAAAATGATGGGCCAAATGAAAGGCATGATGGGCCCCGGTGGCATGGGCGGAATGGGTGGCGGCGGACGTGGCCCTTTCTAAATAGTTTGTGCAGTCCAAAGTAGATGACCACTACAGGCGTTAGTAAGTCATCTATTTTATGTTTTAGGCTAAAACCTGTGGTTGTGCCGGTGTCAATTTGGTTGCATTGTCGCCACATTAGAGTACACTTGCGCAGCTTATTTTAAGCTCGGGTTCGCACTGTCTGCGGACCTTGTTTGTTTCAGTATATAGAGGACGATATGGTAACCATTCGTTTACAACGTGGTGGCGCAAAAAAGCGTCCGTTTTACCAAGTAGTTGTTGCAGATAGCCGTTATTCTCGCGATGGTCGTTTCATCGAGAAAGTTGGTTTCTTCAACCCTATTGCGACCGGCCAAGCAGAAAAACTGCGTTTGGACCTAGAGCGCATCAACCATTGGGTTGGCCAAGGTGCTAACGTTTCAGATCGTGTAGCCAAATTGGTAAAAGATGCAACTAAAGCTGCGGCTTAAGTTTTAAGGTAGGGCATTAAAGTGAGCGAACCTGTAGTTGTAGGCCAACTGGGCGCCGTTTACGGCATTAAAGGTTGGTTGAAGGTCAACTCCTTTACCGACCGACCCGAAGGCATTTTCGATTATCGGCCTTGGCTGATGAAAGACGGGAGTGGTTGGCGTGAAATTCAGGTATCTGGATGGAAACGTCATAATAAAGGCCTTATTTGTAAGCTGAGTCACGTTGAACAGCGCGAAGAAGCCCAACTGCTTACCGGCACTGACATTGCAGTAGATGCAGCTTCTTTTGTTGCACTGCCCAATGACGAGTTTTACTGGCGCGATTTAATCGGCTGTCGGGTAAAGAACACCAAAGGCTATGATTTTGGTTTGGTGTCTCAACTGATGGAAACCGGTTCTAACGACGTGTTAGTGATTAAAGCAAATGCTAACGATGCATTTGGTCAGCACGAACGGTTAATTCCTTTTGTGGAAGACCAAGTCATAAAGTCTGTGAACATTGCAGACCGCATCATTGAAATTGATTGGGATCCGGATTTTTAACTCAGGTCACATTGCGCGGAGAAATTCATGTGGATAGGGGTTGTTAGCCTCTTCCCGGAGATGTTCCGGGCAGTATCTGACTATGGAGTAACCGGGCGGGCCGTTAACAATGGTCTGCTGACATTTGAATGCTGGAATCCACGGGATTTCACTCAGGACAAACACCGCACTGTTGATGACAAACCCTACGGGGGCGGGCCTGGGATGCTAATGATGGTTCAACCATTGCGCGATGCCATAGCGGCAGCGCGAACCGCGGCCGGTGAGGGAGCCAAGGTAATTTACCTGTCTCCTCAGGGCCGTAAGTTGGACCAGCAAGGCGTGACTGAGCTAGTAACTAATAAAAAATTAATTTTGGTTGCCGGCCGGTATGAAGGCGTGGACGAGCGCATTATTCAAACTGACGTTGATGAAGAATGGTCGGTAGGTGATTATGTGCTCAGTGGTGGTGAGTTGCCAGCCATGGTGCTAGTGGATGCCGTGGCCCGTTTGGTGCCTGGTGTTCTGGGTGACATGGCAAGTGCTGAACAAGACTCTTTTAGTGAAGGCTTGTTAGATCACCCTCACTATACGCGCCCTGAACAACTAGAAGGAATGGCTGTTCCTAATGTGTTGTTAAGTGGCCACCACGCCGAAGTGGACCGTTGGAGAATGCAGCAGTCGTTGGGCCGTACTTGGTTAAGAAGACCGGAGCTTTTAAACAACCTAGCTCTGACTGACGAGCAAGAACACCTTCTTGCCCAATTCATTCGCGATTATCGTGCGTGTGAACAGTAGAGTTTTCAGTTTACCCTAGGTAAGGAAATATTATGAGCAACATCATTAAGCAAATTGAAGACGAACAATTACGTACCGATCACCCTGAGTTTAACCCAGGTGATACCGTGCGTGTTCAAGTACGCGTTGCCGAAGGTGACAAAGAGCGTCTGCAGGCCTACGAAGGCGTGGTAATTGCCAAGCGTAACCGTGGTCTGCACTCTTCTTTCACCGTACGTAAAGTATCAAGCGGTGAAGGCGTTGAGCGTACATTCCAGACTCACAGCCCGTTGATCGGCAGCGTAGAACTGAAGCGCCGTGGCGCTGTACGTCGCGCTAAACTGTACTACTTGCGTGAGCGTTCAGGTAAATCAGCGCGTATTAAAGAGCGTTTGGTTCCACGCGGCAAGTAATACTCGCCGACCGGTTGTGTCAAAAGGCCCGCATTTGCGGGCCTTTTTGTTTGCTAAAACTGACGCGCTCGGCGCTATCTTTACCGCGGGTTTGGTATTACCATAAAGCTTTACATTAGAATTAAGGAATATAAATGCCCATTACGGTTTGGGGGTTATCGATTGCGCAAGCGCTATTGATGTCGGGTAATATTTTGCTGGTGTCTATTTCGGCGCTAGTAGGGCAAGAGCTCGCGGTGCACCCGGCATTGATCACATTACCCATTGCTTGCCAGTTTTTAGGCTTAATCACGGCCACCTTGCCCGCCGCGCACCTGATGCAAACCCTAGGGCGAAAGGCTGGGTTTATTGTAGGTAACTTAATAGGATTATTAGGCACTTGGGTGGCCTTACAAGGCTTGGTAGAAACGAGTTTAGCTTGGTTTGCATTAGGGACTTTTTTAATTGGTATCGCGATTGGGGTTGGTCAACAATATCGCTTTGCCGCATTAGAAGCCTGTGAGCCTGCTCAGCATTCTCGTGCCATTAGTATGGTGATGGCGGGGGGCGTATTAGCCGCTATTATTGGACCTAACTTGGCAATATTATCGCAAGATTGGCATGACGCTAGCCCATACGCTGGTGCTTTTTATGGCTTGTTTGGGCTCTATGTGCTGGCGTTATTATTGCTGGTGAGCTTACCGCTACCTAAGGCCAGTGTGAACCATATACAGACTGAAGTGCGATCCTATCGTGTGCTATTTCGCCAGCCCTTATTAGT
>NZ_JBQDEX010000024.1:13287-25303 GCF_052084945.1 Oceanisphaera sp. | reverse complement strand
TCGTTAAGCTTGCGTTTGGCATAGTCATTTCATCACTAATGATTATGTGGGGGACAACATTAAAAGAGGGACAATAAAAAAGGCAACTTAAGTTGCCTTTATATGTATGGTGTTAATGATATTTAACGCTAAAAGTTATAGTTCAATACCACGCCAGTTAGTACCTGAGTCGCATCACCCACCTGCTTAACAATGGGGCTATCTTTAGCATCACCGGTTAATTGAGTCACCCCAGCTACACCGGTCAGAGTCCAGCGTTGAGCAAATTGATAGCTGACATTGCCTGTTAAACCTAGGCGTAAATATCCTTCGCTTGCTTGATATTGTTTTAAGCCACTGCGCGCTGAGTCACGAGCAGAAACGTTAAACATATCTTTGGTCCAAGCACTGCTGCTATAAGACAATGACGGTGAAATGCCGACATACCATTTTGGCGCAATTTGCTCTTGTAAATCGGCTCGTAGTGACACTTTATATCCGTCCACATCGCCAGTGACAGGAGCTTGTGCCTTGATACTATAACGCCAGGCGCTAGGCTGGTAACTGACCCGCACCCCTGCGGTCATGCCTGCATCTACTTTTTCGAAGGCGCTAATATCCCCTTCATTGTCTCGCCCTACGTGGTAGCCTAAAAATGGAGATATGGTCCAATTTTGCTGCTGATAAAGGTTGACTCCTAACCCATCGCGCCAGCTTAAGTAAGCAAAGTCACCGTAATTAAGCTCAATATCAGGCACTGCGCGACTGGTGTAATCATTACTGCCTAAATAGTCAGGCGTCATCATTACGCCAGCACCAATACTACCGCCCCAAGGAGATTGAGCCAGTGCAGGAGCGGCTAGTAATGGGGTGAGTAGGGCAAGAGAGCACAGAGGTAAACGAGACATAAAGCGATGATCCTTTTATGATTTTTACTGTATATGTCCGTTAGTTTACCATGAGGGACAGGAGGTTAATGTTTGTGACCGCCCGTTATGGGTATAGAAAGTTGATTGTACTCATCTTGTGAAGAAGAGCACCAGTAAACAGGGAGGAAGAATATGCCTATCTTACTCAAGCGAGCCTATGAACCAGCTCAGCCGCAAGACGGTTATCGAGTGCTGGTGGATAAGTTATGGCCGCGAGGTGTCAGTAAAGCAGAAGCGACGTTAGATGACTGGTTAAAAGATATAGCGCCCAGTCATGCGTTGCGTCAGGCATTTCATAATGAAGAGATAACATGGGGAGAGTTTAGAAATCGCTATTTAAGTGAGCTCACCGCGTATAAAGAATTGTTACGAGCGTTAGTAGCCAAAGCGAACCAGCGCCAGGTGACCTTGGTGTATGCAGCCAAAGATGAAGAACATAATAATGCCGTGGTGCTAAAGCAATATCTGAAGATGCTGGGATGAGATATAGTGGTCGCATAGAGCGCTTGGCACTTAGCCCCAAGACCTAGCTCGACTTATTCGGTTGTGTTGTGATATCAATTCGAAAAACTAACTGATCAGGTTTTATGGCTTCTGTAGAGTCGATTTCAATCGACTAAAAACTATAGCAAGGCCTAAGAGGTCGAATAAATACGATCCTACGCTCGGTGTAGATTGGTATGAATATTATGGCTTACGTTAACGTTTGAGCATCCAATAAAAAACCCAGCCTAAACTGGGTTTTTAGATAGCACACTCAATGATGGTAAGTTTAGTGGTCTGCTAACGCTTTATTCAGTGTAGCACTGGGGCGCATTGCCTTATCAAGCGCTTCAGGAGCGATATGATAATATCCTTGCAACCCTGCTGACTTGCCTTGTACCGCTTCAAGTTCAGACAAAATTTTGTCTTCAAGGTTTGCTAACGTCTCGGCGAGTGGGGTGAAGTGTGCGGCCAAGTCGGCATCTTCACTTTGAGCTGCCAGCTGCTGTGCCCAATAGAGGCTAAGGTAGAAGTGGCTACCTCGGTTGTCTAACTCGCCAGCTTTGCGCGAAGGAGACTTGCCGTTATCCAGTAGCTTTTCTGTGGCTTTATCTAAGCAAGTTGCCAACACTTTAGCTTTGCTATTCCCCTCTTTAATACCTAGCTCTTCTAGCGAGACTGCCAAGGCTAAAAATTCACCTAATGAATCCCAGCGCAGGTGATTTTCTTCTAGCAGTTGCTGCACATGTTTGGGCGCAGAGCCACCAGCACCGGTTTCATACATGCCGCCACCGGCCAACATGGGCACAATAGACAGCATTTTAGCCGAGGTTCCTAACTCTAAAATTGGGAACAAGTCCGTTAGATAGTCTCGTAATACGTTACCAGTCACTGAAATGGTATCTTGGCCACGAACAATACGCTCCATTGAAAAGCGGATGGCTTCGTTGTAAGACATAATCTGAATATCTATACCGTTCAGATCATGTTCTTGTAAGTAAGTTTCCACTTTCTTGCGCAACTCATTATCGTGAGCACGCTCGGCGTCTAACCAGAACACGGCAGGAGTGGCCGATTGACGAGCGCGGGTTACGGCAAGCTTAACCCAGTCGCGCACGGCGGCATCTTTAGTTTGGCAAGCGCGCCAAATATCACCAGCTTCTACCGCATGCTCCATCAGTACTGTGCCGTCTTCGCTAACAATACGCATGGTGCCATCTTGGCTCATTTCAAAGGTCTTATCATGAGAGCCATATTCTTCAGCTTTCATGGCCATTAAGCCAACGTTAGGCACAGTGCCCATGGTGACAGGGTCAAAAGCACCGTTGGTCTTGCAGAAGTTGATGACTTCTTGGTAAATACGGGCATAGGTACTTTCTGGCATCACAGCTTTGGTGTCTTTTAGCTTGCCATCACGTGCCCACATTTTACCTGAGCTGCGGATCATGGCCGGCATAGAGGCATCCACAATCACATCGCTAGGTACGTGTAGGTTAGTAATGCCTTTTACTGAATCGACCATCGCCATTTTTGGACGGTGCTCGTAGCAGTCGTGAATGGCTTCTTCAATTTCTTCTTGAGTAGACAGTGGCAGGCTTTTTATTTTTTCTAATACGCTGTTCATGCCATTATTAGGGTTTACCCCTAACTCTTCAAACACGTCACCAAATTTTTCAAACACGTCACGATAAAATACTTTTACCGCATGGCCAAAGACGATGGGGTGAGATACTTTCATCATGGTGGCTTTTACGTGCAAAGACCACATAACCCCTGAATCTTTACAGTCTTGCATGGTTTGTTCAAAGAACTCATCCAGTGCTTTAGCACTCATAAACATGCCGTCTAGCACTTCGCCTGTTTGTAGCGGCAGTGACTTTTTAAGCTCAATATTGCCCGCGTTATCAACAAACTCAATGCGTACTGTTTGTGCTTTATCTGAGGTTATGGACTGTTCACTGGCAAAAAAGTCGCCGCCATTCATGTAATCCGCATGAGAGCGAGAGGCTTTACTCCAAGTACCCATTGAATGAGGATACTTACGCACAAACGCTTTCACCGCACTGGGGGCGCGACGGTCTGAGTTACCTTGGCGCAATACTGGGTTCACGGCACTACCAATAATGCGGGCATAACGCTCGGCGGCAGTTTTTTCTTCGTCGGTATTCGCTTCTTCTGGCAGGTTTGGAATATCAAACCCTTGGCCTTGTAACTCACTTATACAGGCTCTTAGCTGAGGTACAGATGCACTAATGTTAGGTAGCTTTATGATGTTGGCGCTAGGGTCTTGAGTCAGCTCACCCAGCTCACTCAAGCCATCGATTACGCGCTGACCTTCAGTTAAGCGCTCAGGAAATGCGGCCAAAATACGGGCGGCAAGAGAAATATCGCTGAGCGTAACATCAATACCTGCACTGCTGGCAAAGGTGCGCACAATGGGCAATAAAGAATAAGTAGCTAAAGCGGGAGCTTCGTCGGTCATGGTATAGACAATAGTCGAATTTTTTTTGGTCATTATTTCGCTCTTTCCCTGCTTGATAGTTGGGCTAGCAACGGCCTACTGGATTCCAGATACAGCAACACTATGGCGCTGATTTAAGCTGTTGCAGTAAATACTCGAGGCCATTGTATGACAGATGCCACCCAAGGTTTAAGTGACTTAGGTCAATTCTGTGCTTTCGAGCCAGTAATCGGGATAAAACCCAGCTGATTCCCCCCTTTGGTGGGCATTTATGACGGGAGTACCGAGTAAGCGTACCCGAGAATGACTCAGGTAGGCATGTTGGCTGCAGTTACTTTTTTCAGTTGGTGACGTTTTTTGTTTAATAATATAATGAGGCTCCGGTGCTAAGCACGCGGAGCTAATGATTATGAACGCTAAGGTAGCGTTAGCTTAAGCAGATTGTTGGGCAGGCTTTTGTTGGGGTATCTCTTCTATTTCCACTATTTTAGAACGACTCATTACCACTTTCCAGCGCTGTACATTGGGTGGGTTATGGCCTTGAACTTCACGAGTTACTAAGTTGATTAGGTAGCGCTTTTCTACTGGGTGGCGAGCAACTTGGCCTTCTTTTAATTGATAAACATGGTGTGAGCCCTTCTCCATTAACTTGGCTAACAAGCTTAAATCTAGCTGTAGGGTTTCTCGGGTTTGTTCATAACCACTTAAAAAACGTGTGGGCAGCATGCGCGAGTGGCTACCGTAGTGCATTATTACTTCTTCTTTTTGCGTTACGCTGGCATGGCGAGCGGCTAAAATATCTTCTTTTAGTTTGGCTGGACGACGGTAGTCAAACCACTCAAGTTGGCGGCCAACAAGTTGATTTGAATGTACATCAAAGTATTGGCGGCGCCACTTAGGGCGGCCTTTGCGCAACCATCGCCACAGGGTGTTACGCAAATCGTCTTTAAATATTTCACGCAAGGCATACAGTAACGCCAGTACTAAAATAACCAGTAATGAAATGCTGCCTAAGGTCTCGCGCACTTCAAATACTGCCAGCGACATAGCTGTCATAACCACGGCGGTTACACTGGCTTTTAGTGCTTTTTCTTCGCCGCCCCCCAGCTCTTGCGTTTTTTCTTTTAAGGTTACTGGATATTCAATAAGACGGCGTAGTAGGCGCATTTTGTTTGAAATACGCGATAGAGCTTCTGTGGTGTGACTAGAATTATATTGCAGTTTTACCCTGTGCAGATGTTCCGCTTCACACACACCTAATAGCAATGTTTTGGTCGTTTTGTATTCTTTACTACGGGGCAGGTGGGCAACGAGTGATAATAGCCGCTGCTCGGTAAACCAAGATAAGTAATTATCAATATTGACGTAATATTTACGCAGTGTCTGATCACTTGGCACATTGCGGCGTAAGCGGCGCAAAATATCTTGCGTTAGTGTAATAAGCTCAGTGACAGCGTCTTGGGTGGCGCCATCTTTTTCATTGCGTAGTTCGTTGCAAGACTGCTCTAAGCCAATGGCATATTGATAGGCGTATAAGCTCAAGCTTAGGCGATACTGATCCGATGAAAGCTCCCCACGACGTGCCAAACGACTTAAAATTAAGGGTAAATAAGGCCGGTCACTAAAATACGTTCGCTGCACATGAATCGCGCTGTGATAAAAGTCTTCTTCTGGCACCACATTGGTATTGAGGCCCAGCTCACCAGGCACAAATAAGTAAATATCCAACTGGTGCTCGGTTGCCTCTCTTAAAATACGAGATACTTTAAGAGAGAAGCCGTCTTTACGTTCAACGCTGATCATTAATAAGTGTCGCCCCATAAACATCAATGATGACAACATCTTAACGTATTTTTATAGACGCTGCCTTTTACTTTATTACATCTTGTTGACGGGGAGGTTAGCCAATCGTCTTTAGGGCGCAGAGTTTTACAGCGCAAACTGTGAGAATACGCCGTAAATCATAAGAAAAGGGGGCATTTACGGCGAATAGTGTGACGGTGATTTATGACAATTGATGATCTAATAAGCTAGCACGGCATAAATTGTCGTGTACGGGGCAGCGCTTACAAACTAATTCCAGAAAGGCCAGTTTTTGTTCGTCATTCAAGTCGGCATTAATATCGGCTTTAATATTAATGTGTTTAAAGCCCACAGGATCGTCACTAGGGTGTCCCGCTAAGCCTGCGGGATTAAGGGTGCCTTCAACCTCAACATTAATGCCATTAAGCGTAAAGCCTTGTTCGCGAGCCACCATTTTTGCAATTGTCGATACGCAACCTGCCAGTGAAAACAAAAAAGTATCCAATGGGTTAGGGCCCGCATCACCTGCGGCTTCTTGGTCGATAATGAGTTTATGGTTGCCAATTTGTGCGCTCACTTGCCAATTATTTGCCATTTGAGTGCTTACTTTATACATTTTATCAGCCATAGCTGTGCTCTCCTTATATTGGTTTATTAATATATTCTAATATAGTGAAGGCGAAAGCAAGCTAATCGCTGTATTTGTTAAGCGTAACGCTGTTGGGCTAGCTATTTAACAGCAATTAGCGCGTAAGCAAAGCTTGAGTTAAGGTGATGTTTGCGGTGACAATGTGATTTTACATAGGAAGAAAAAAATATGGCTTTTCGTATTCGTTATCACTATGGCAAACAGCTAAAAAAAATGGGCTACGCGAATGATAAACATCACAGTGTATATGATGCAATAGCCCAAGCAGAGGGGGTTGATCTAACAGAGTTTCATCGTATGGAAGCCCAGTTAGCGAATGTATGTCGACAAGATCGCAAGACCCTGAAAGATTTTCGTGAAGAATACTTTCGAAAGCTGGGGTTTAGCGACATAGTGATAGAGCGCGAGTCTTAACTCCTCCCAATAAATGAGCGCGTAGTGTTATCTGCCTGACTAAACGCGGTATGAGCAAACGTTCGTCGTCGTCCATTTTTGCTCCCTAGGGTTGTCGGCAATAGACAGTGCCTAATGTGTTTGCCATTATGGCGTAGCCCTAACAGTTAATGGATTATCTGTGGAACAAATTAAAACCTTTTTTAACTACCATAAAGCGCTAATGCAGCGGCTACACAGTTCTGGGTTTAGTGAGCTAAATAAAGCCAATAAACTGAAAGAGCTTACGACACTTTGTAGTCAATTGCTTAATATAGACAGCGTGGCTATTTGGAGTATGAGCGATTGCGGCGACAGCATGAACCGAGAGTTGTGCTATGAGTCGCAGCATGGTCACCATCACCGGCCTTATCGCTTAGAGCGCGCCGAACATTTAGTCTATTTTAAAGCGCTAGAAGCGGCTGACATTCTTTTCACTCACAACGCCTATCAAGATCCACGCACTTGCTCACTGCGCAACAGCTATTTAAACGACAACTCTGCTATGTCAGCCATGTTAGATGTGCCCGTCTACGACAGTAATCGCTTATATGGCGTATTGTGTTTAGAAAGCCATGTTGAACGTTATTGGAGCTTAACTGATGTTGCCTGCGCCACCGTCTTTGCTGACACTATTAGTTTAATTAATACCCATGAAGCTTGGTTAAACAGTCGTAAAGAGTTGGATTACATCACTTCTTTTGATGATTTTACGGGGCTGTATAACCAAAGCTCCTTACGCTATCGTATTCAGCAGTTAATGGATCAAAAACCCCAGAGTGAATTTGCGTTACTGTGGTTTGATATTGATCGTTTAAACGCTATTAACAATGGCATGGGCGGGCAAGTCGGTGATGCGGTTATCAGTGAAATAGCAGTACGCTTAAGAGGTATGGTACTGTCAGGTAAAGACATGGTAGCTCGGGTAGGGGGAGACGAGTTTGCTATGCTTTATCATCTGCCTAAGCAAAAGGATCAGATGCATGAGGTTATTGACACCATCATGCATACCATCCATCAACCCATTCATCTTGGCACACAAGATTTGCAGATTAGCACCAGTGTTGGCATAGCACTTTATCCTAGTGATACCGATGACTTATCAACACTAATTCGTTGCAGTGAGTCGGCCATGTACCAAGCAAAAGCCGATGGTCGCCGACAAGCGCAGTACTTTAATCAAAAAAAATCTGCAACCGCAAAGGCCAGCTTTCTGATGAAAAACCAATTAATAGAAGCTATTGCTCATGGTGATTTAAGTGTGGTCTATCAACCTGTAATGTCTGGCAACGCTCAAGATATTGTGAGTTGTGAAGCCTTGGTACGCTGGCAGCATCACCATTTGGGCTTTTTATCGCCCGGTGAATTTCTGCCTCTTGCTTATGATGCAGGACTAATTGCTGATATTGATTTTTGGGTATTAGAGCAGGTATGCAAAGATATTAAATTAAGTCGTGCGCGGGGCATCATTATGCCCAGTGTTGCCGTTAACTTATCGGCAGATGCGCTAATTGATCCTTTACTAGCCGATAAAATATGGGATTTACTGGAAAAATATCAGGTGCTGGGCTCGCAAATAGAGTTAGAAATGATAGAAGACGCCATTAAAGATGATTCCAGTCAATTACAACAGACGTTAGACAAGCTGGTGTGCTTGGGCATCAAATTATCTATAGATGACTTTGGTACCGGCTACTCATCCCTGCTCAGATTAAAAAACCTTCCCTTTACCAAGCTAAAAGTGGATCGCTCTTTTATTGAACACTTACCGCAAAATGCGGATGATTGCGCTATTACCTTGTCAATCTTAGGGATGGCCGCGGGGCTGGGAATTACTGTGGTCGCTGAAGGGGTAGAAAATGCCGCCCAAGAGCAATGGTTACAGCAACAAGGCTGTAATTATCTGCAAGGGTTTAAATACCATAAACCAATGAAGTTTGAAGATTTACTGAGGGCGCTAAAAACCACATAGACTGGTTTTATTTCTGTAGCACATGGTTAGCTTGTGTAGTGTAAAGATAGTTTTGTTAAGCCTATTATGTATTATCATAAGGAAGAGAAAATGAGCTCATTAAAAGTATTATTCACCTCGGCTCTGTTGTTGGGTTCAGCTGTAGTGTCGGCCCATGATTACCATGGCGGAGCATTAGATATTGCCCACCCTTGGGCTCGTCCACTCCCGCCCGTTGCCACCGTGGGGGTAACGTACTTTACTGTGACTAACAAGAGTGATACCGAAGATGTGCTATTAAGTGCCGAGAGCTCAGTATCTGAAACAGTCGAAATACATACTCATGTCAAAGACGGTGACATGATGAAGATGCGTAAATTAGATGAGTTGGTTATTCCGGCGCATGGTGAGGTAACCTTAGCGCCGGGTGGCCATCATTTAATGCTAATGAACCTAAAAAGAGTCCCCTTAGAAGGAGAACGCTTTCCAGTTACTCTATACTTTAAAAAGGCAGGTAATGTCGCGGTAGAAGTGGCGGTTGAACAGCCCAAAGCAACACACAATGAGGAGGCCCAGCACGGTCATCATTAATTAAGTAACGTTAATGCATAAGGGCTTCTCTTATGCATTAATTGTTAAGAGCGTGACGGATAAGTAATTGGTGCACTTTTTTAATACAGATATTCTCAATATAATCCACCCCTGCTTCGTCGGCCACTTTGGCCGCCTCAGCACTGTGCACGCCTTCTTGTAGCCATAAGCAGGGCGCGTTTTCTGTTATGGCTTCTGCGGCTATAGCGGGAGTAAACTCACTGCGCCGAAAAACATCTACCAAATCAGCAGGCTGTTCTAGCTCGGCAAGTGAGGCCACGCACATCTTACCCAAAATGACGGTGCCAGCTAACTGCGGATTGACCGGCAATACATTAAATCCATTAGCTAATAAATACTGCATTACATCGTAACTGGCACGATCGGTTTTATTAGATGCCCCCACTAAAGCAATACTTTTTGTCTGACTTAATATGCGTGCCAAACGCTGCTTTTCGAGCGGGTTGAGTTCGAGTTGATCCATGATATATCCCTAGTGATAAAGCGCATTAGGCAATACGCTTTATATTTTTGACGTTAGGGCGTACGGCTTATAGTGTACCGCGGCCCGAAGGGCTCAAGCTCTCGAGCCACTGGCGTAATTGTCCCGCAGAGAGGGCGCCTGACTGGCGAGATATTTCTTTTCCCTGATTAAATGCGATTAAAGTGGGAATAGAGCGAATACCAAATCGACTAGCAGCAGCTTGATGCGCTTCAGTATCTAACTTAGCAAGGCGCAGTAGGCCTGCGACATCTGCCGCTGCTGCACCAAATACCGGAGCCATTTGCAAGCAAGGGCCGCACCAAGGGGCCCAAAAATCAACCACTAGCGGCAGTGTTTCATTCGCCAACAATCGATCTAGTTGGGCACCTGTTAAGGTGAGCGGCTCATCAGTAATTACATATGCTTTGCATTTTCCGCATAATGGTGCCTGCTGCAAACGTGACTGTGGAACTCGGTTTTTAGCTGAGCAAGCAGGGCAAATTAAAAAGTGTTCGCTCATCTGTTACATCCAGTCAGCAAGATCATAGGTGAGTGTATGCTGGTCGCCTATCAGAGTGAGAGTTTGGCCTTGGTTATCCACTTTAGCACCAGATCCCAACGTCTGAAGCACGGCAGTTTCTACCGCTTGCTCTGCAGGTGAGCAGGCCATTTTGGTACTAGCTAGTGGCTCGGCTTTAATGTGGTTTTTTTCTAAACTGGCGCTACCAAAAAAGCGGTTACAGCCAGCCAAACCATTGATTGAAAAATGCTCGGCAATTTCTAAATCAGATTTAATATCGGTATCTATTGGTGCTCCATCAATGGCAACTAAATTCCAATGATGATGCTTTAAATCAGAATCCACTACGTTAAGGCCACTACTACATGCGCTAAGAAGTAGGGCACTGCTAACCACAAGTGCGAGTTTCATCATGACTCCTTAAGTCAATATCATGGGGTAACTCCCCACTTTTCTATATAATAGCTTAGGTATATATGCTGCTATGAATAATAGTGACTACTTGGCTGTGTTTTTTCAAGCTCAGTAAGTCCACCACTATGTCAGAGAGCAACAATAAAGCGTTACTTCGTGATTATTTAAGCTCATTAATGGCACCACTTTGGGTGTAGTGAAGCAAGGATTGAGTAACCATCAATGGGAGGCAATATGCAGGTTAGTATTTTAGTAGGTAAGGCCGCCATGTTAAACAACACTATGAGTAGTGCCATTGATAAAAAGCCTATTATAGCGCGCCAATATTGTGACGTAACAGGATTGGTAGGCGACACGCAAGTATCCACTGCTTTTCATGGCGGTGTAGAGCGTGCTTTGCATTACTACCCCAAAGATCATTATGCATATTGGCAAGCGTGGTTTCAGGGGATGGGGCTAAATAGCACGGTACCTTTAGTCAATGCTGGAGCCTTTGGTGAAAATATATCAGGGACTGGGCTTATTGAACAAAACGCCTGTATTGGTGATATTTATCGCTTAGATAATGCGTTAATTCAAATCAGCCAACCCCGTTCGCCTTGCTATAAGCTAAACACCCGTTTTGGTTATGACGCTTTTTCGGTATTAGTGCAAGCAACGGGGCGCACCGGCTGGCTTTTGCGAGTATTAGAAACTGGCGAGGTGGGGCCAGAGGCAAAGCTAACATTAGCAGAGCGCCCACATCCACACATGTCTGTTAAACGAGCAGGAGACATTGTTTATAATCAAGCATACTCACGCGAAGACTTGCAAGAGTTGGCCACACTCACAGCACTGTCTGATAGCTGGCAAAAAAAGGCCACCGACTATTTAAGCGCAGGTCACATTACTGATTGGAGTAAGCGCCTGTTAGGGCCCAGTTTCTCTCGCAACGGTCAGCCTTAAGTTACTGCCCACTGCTTTTTAAGCTATGACTTCCACTTGTTGGCCATTAAATTCAACCACTTGCCCAAGTATAATCTTGCAACGCTTACGTAACTCAACCTTGCCATTAACGGTGACTAACCCCTCATCAATGACCGTTTTGGCCATGGCGCCAGACTCGCACCAACCTAGTATCTTCAATAGGTTATGTAGGGGAATAAAAGGGTGATCTTCTAAACTAAATTGTTCTTGCATGAGCATGACTCTAGATAAAAATAGTGCGGTTATTGTAACCCATGTGGATTTGGTCGTCAGTGTACTCTTTGTATTTTAGATAGGGTGGACGTCTTTAGCATAGCCACCCATTTGCCGGAAAATCCACCGCAATTTGCGTTT
>NZ_JBQDEX010000024.1:0-13187 GCF_052084945.1 Oceanisphaera sp. | reverse complement strand
TGGCGCTGTCGGCTTTTGTTACTGACTCTGCTAATTGCAGCATACTTTCTATTAATACGTCTGAAATACAGATAGCGCTCTGGCCCACATTGATGCTGTTGGCTAAGATGTTATTCCATCTTATGTTAGAACAGGGTGCTGGAGAGATAACATGGCAAAAATACGGCTGCTAGCCAACTTAAATTGTGATCATGTGCTGCTGTTAGATGAACCACTACAAGCCGGTGGGCGCTTACATTATAAAGATCAGGGGCGCCGACTAGGAGGAGGCGGTGCCAATACTGGCACTGGTTTATTGTGGGCAGGGCACGAGGTGAGTATTTTGGCGCGGGTGGGCCAAGACACGACAGGGAGCTGGTTATTACAGGAAGCTAGCACCTTGGGGCTAGACACTCGTCATATAGAACAGTTTGATGGTGAAACCGGTGAGCTATTGGTGCTGGTAGATGACAGAGGAGAGCGCACTATTTTACGTCAACATCGACGGTTAGCACTTCCCTCGAGCTTGCCAACTAACAGTGTAGACTGCTTATATGTGAATTATGAAGGAACTGAGGCTGGCGCTTATATGGCTCAAATGGCCAAACATAGCTTAGTGGTCAGCCAATACCCTAAAGGTGGTAAAGACGCTCGGCCTTGCCAGATAATGATTGCTTCAGCAGCAGATTTAGCACAGCGAAACGATTTGTGGCAGCATGCTCAACAGCTCGCGGGTCCTAGCTTACAGTGGCTAGTTGTGACCCACGCAGAGCAAGGGGTTGAAGCATTCTCTGCTCATCAGCATTTACAAATTCCGGCGCGCATGGTGTCTGTGGTAGATGCAACAGGAGCCGGGGATGCCTTTGCCGGTGGAGTCATTCATGGTTTATTGGCCGGCTTACCCATGGCCACTGTGTTGACCCAAGCCAGCCAATGGGCGGCCTATACATTATCCTCTAGTAGTTCAATACCGTCAGAGCAACTCAAGCATTATCTACACGTGAATAGCTGAATTATGCCGCTGTCACTGCTAAGCTGACGGCTGCATATTAGACCGAGACTCTGGGTTGTTACTTTGAATAATGCTTTTATCATTTCGTTGCTGAGTCAGTGCTGGCGCTGGTCAGTGTTTTTAATGTTTCCTTTATTGCTTGTACTTTATGTTCAGGTAGGTGGCGTTTCCTTATCGGAGTTCGACAATGGGATAAACTCGCATAAGTGGATAATTATCTTAATCTATCTACTGTATGTGTTGCTGTGGCTGCGCTTTAACCGCCGCGTAACCATGCTACTTGAACAACGCAGGCGCTAATGATGATGACATTAACTGCTTACTGGCCCTATTTATTAGCCACAGCGTCTGCTTTGACTGCGTGGGGATTAACGCAACTAACACTGAATACCCGCTTACAGCTACAAGCGCAACAAAATCAGCAACTACGCAGTGTATTGCAAGAAAAAACAGACGAACAACAAACCGCTCAGCAAAAATTAGAGCAGCAGCAGCAGCTTGTGATAAAAATGAATGGCCGTTTAAAAGAGTATGAAACTTTGCTGCGTCAAGAGCGACAATGGGCTGCAGAGAAACAGGTTGAATTTAATGCCAGCGAAGCGCGCCTCGCTCAGCAGTTTGAAAATCTAGCTCAGCGTATCTTCGAGCAAAAGACCCATAATTTTCGCGAATTAAACCAAAATAGCCTAGATGGGCTGTTATCGCCGTTACGTGAACAGCTAGAAGGGTTTCGGCGCAATATGCAAGAAACCTATGCAGATGAAAGTCGTCAGCGTCACAGCCTTAAGTTTGAAATAGAGCGCTTATCTGAGCTTCACCAACAAATGAGCGCCGATACTATGGCGCTGACTCGTGCGCTAAAAGGCGACAGCAAGCAGCAAGGTAACTGGGGGGAGGTAGTACTAGCGCGGGTCTTATCAGAGTCGGGGTTGCGCGAAGGTCATGAATACAGCACTCAAATGAGCTTAAATAACGCCGAGGGTAAGCGCTATCAACCCGATGTAATTGTGCATTTACCACAAAATAAAGACATTATTATAGATGCTAAAGTCTCTCTCACCGCCTATGAGCGCTACTATAACGGCGATGATGCACTCGCTCGAGAACAAGCGCTACGTGATCACGTTACCTCGGTACGCGGCCATATTCGTGAATTGGGCCGCAAAGACTATCAGCGGCTAAAAGGTGTTCGAACCCTCGATTATGTACTGATGTTTGTTGCCGTAGAGCCGGCCTTTTTAGTGGCAGTGGAAGCCGAGCCTGCGCTGATTAAATATGCCCTAGATCATAATATTTTACTGGTCAGCCCCACTAACTTATTAGTGGCATTACGCACCATAGAAAACTTATGGCGGGTTGAGCGACAAAATCAAAATGCGCGTAAAATTGCCGAATCGGCGGGTAAGATCTATGAAAAGCTACGCTTATTTACCGAAGACATGGAAGCCGTTGGTCAGTCGTTAAATAAAGCTGAAAGTCATTATCAAGGTGCTATGAAAAAGCTCAGCAGTGGGCGTGGCAATCTGATCCGTCAAGCCGAAGCGTTTCGTGAACTCGGAGTAGAGGTGACTAAGCCACTACCCGAACACTTACAAGAAAGAGCTGCAGCCGAAGAGCGTTTATCTGCAACGGCGTTTAAAGACTAACGCTTTTCGCCACGCCAGTTTGTTATCTTTAGACTGACAATTTCCCTGTGGGCTTTGTGGAATTTGTAGTAAAAGAGGGTGATGTTACTTTCTTCTCACTTTCAGCTTCAGGCTTCCAGCTTGTTCTTTCAGCTACAAGAAGAAAGGGCTGGGTTGGAATAAGCGTTCTACTTCGGGAATAAACTTCTTATTAACCAAAAACAAAATAACATGGTCGTTTTGTTCAATGACGGTTTGGTGGTGACCAATAATAACTTCGTCGCCACGTACGATAGCACCTACTGTGGTGCCCGGTGGTAATTTAAGCTCTCCTACTTGGCGACCCACCACTTTAGAGGTGGCATCGTCACCGTGAGCAATGGTTTCAATGGCTTCGGCGGCCCCTCTGCGTAGTGAGGAAACATTCACAATATCGGCGCGGCGCACATGGGTTAATAGCGCCGATATAGTGGCTTGCTGCGGCGAAATAGCCACATCAATGCTACCGCCTTGTACTAAGTCAATATAAGCACTGCGTTGAATGAGCACCATGGTTTTTTTAGCGCCCAGCTTCTTGGCCAACATAGCTGACATTATATTGGCTTCGTCTTGGTTGGTAACGGCAATAAACACGTCTACTTGATCAATATGTTCTTCTGTTAATAGTTCTTGATCAGCGGCATCACCACAAAAGACAATGGTATTTTCTAACTGCTCTGACAACTGTTCGGCGCGAGCTAAATTGTGCTCAATGAGTTTCACTGAATAGTGCTTTTCTAAGCGCCTTGCTAAGCCCGCGCCCACATGGCCGCCGCCAACAATCATAATGCGTTTATAATCACTTTCTAAGCGCTGTAATTCAGACATCACTGCGCGAATATGGCCACTGGCTGCCACAAAAAATACTTCGTCATCCGCTTCAATAATAGTGGTGCCCTGGGGTCTAATGGGTCTGTTTTGGCGAAATATAGCGGCAACACGAATATCAATACCTGGCATATGATCACGCAGGCTCGACAGCGCATTGCCCACTAAAGGGCCACCATAATAGGCTTTAATGGCGACTAAGCCGACTTTACCTTTGGCAAAGTCCACTACCTGCAAAGCGCCAGGGTACTGAACTAAACGATAAATATATTCAGTGACTAACTGCTCAGGGGCAATCAGGTTATCTACCGGCAGGGCTTCGTTAAGGAATAACCGCTCGCGCTCGGCCAAAAACTCGGGCGAGCGAATGCGCGCCACTTTGTTTGGAGTATTAAACAGCGAGTATGCCACTTGACAGGCAATCATGTTGGTTTCGTCGCTGCTGGTTACCGCCACTAGCATATCGGCATCTTGAGCGCCGGCCTCACGTAGCACGTTGGGGTAGGCACCATGACCATTAATTACTCGTAAGTCGTATTTATCTTGTAATTCGCGCAAACGCTCAGTATTAGTATCGACAATAGTAATGTCGTTATTCTCGCCCACTAAGTTTTCGGCGAGTGTCCCCCCTACTTGTCCGGCACCCAGAATGATGATTTTCATGCCGTTTTGCTCAGCTTGGCATAATAAAAGCCGTCTCGTTGTTCAGCGCCTGGCAATAATTGCCAGCCAGGTTGTTCGGGAGTGTCATCAGAGTGCAGTGGCTGATGAACTGCGCTGGGAGTGCGGTTTAAAAAGGCGATAATCTGCTCGCTATTTTCGTCTGGCAAAATTGAGCAAGTAGCATAAATTAAGGTGCCACCGGGTTTAAGTTGTTGCCAAAGTGCATCTAATATCTGGCTCTGTAATGTGGCCAGCTGGGCAATATCCTCGGGGCGACGCAACCATTTAATGTCGGGATGGCGACGAATAACACCGGTGGCAGAGCAGGGCGCATCCAGTAATATGCGGTCAAAGTGCTTGCCTTGCCACCAATCAGCAGGCTGAGCGGCATCACCTTGTAATACAGTGGCATTTAAACCTATACGGTCTAAATTTTGATGCACGCGCTTAAGACGCTCGCTATCCATATCCACAGCGACTAGCTGTGATAGTTCTGGTTGGCTTTCTAAGATATGCGCCGTTTTTCCGCCCGGTGCTGCACAGGCATCTAAAATAAGCTCACTGGCTTGGGCATCTAATAATTGCGCAGCCATTTGTGCCGCCGCATCTTGTACTGAACTATGGCCTTGTTCAAAACCGGGCAAGCTGTTCACATCTACCGGCCGCGCTAAACGTAAAGCGCTGTGCGCTTGGTCATCAGGAGTGGCCTCTAAACCTTCCGCTTGCAACATCGCTAAATATTGTTCGGTGCTATGCAGACTCTGATTCACGCGAATCCACATGGGCGGATGCTGATTATTAGCAGTTAAAATATCTTGCCATTGCTCAGGATAAGCCTGCTGTATGCGCTTTAATAACCAATTCGGGTGGGCTAAACGTAGCTGTGGTAGCGCATCTACTTTTTCTGTTAGCTGCTCTTGCTGGCGTTGTACATTACGTAGTACGCCGTTCACCATGCCTTTAAAAGGCTCAACTTTGAGCGCTTTACAGGCATTCACGGTTTCGGCCAGCGCAGCATGAGCCGGTACACGGGTATACAGTAGCTGATAGATACCGACTAATATTAAGGAATGTACTACACGATACTTTCCCTTTAGCGGCTTTTCTAATAGTGGTTTGGTTATAGCGTCTAATCGGCTATACCAGCGCAGAGTGCCAAAGCACAACTCTTGTAGCAGGGCGCGATCTTTGGCGGCTACCTCAGTTTGATAGCGAGGAAGTAAGGTCGATAGCGATTGTCCCTGATTCAGCACTTGGTGCAGAATGTTGGCGGCAGCGGCGCGGGTTCTCATAGTGATTCCAATAAGTTAAAAGGGATTAAGCTAAGCAGGTACCGGCTTGAAACCAGTCTTTTCGAGCATTGAGGAGATCTTGGCAACCCATGGTTTTTTTGCCGGGCACTTGCAGGCTGAGAAGACGTAATACGCCTTGTCCGGTGGCTACATCAATCCCGGCTTTATTGGCTTGAATAATCGTGCCCGGGGCTAGGTCGCTCTGCTGGTTTACCACCTCACTTTGCCAGACCTTAATATTGTGCTCAGCCACGCTAAAGTAGCTAAAAGGCCAAGGGTTAAACGCACGCACACAGCGCGCAATGTGCGCTGCGGGCTCTTGCCAGTCAATACGCGCCTCTTCTTTTGATAATTTTTTAGCGTAGTTTGCCTGCGTATCGTCTTGTGCTAGTGGCGTGGCACGACCTTCACTTATATCTGCCAAGCTCTCTAATAATGCAGGTGGCCCAATAGTGGCCAGTTTGTCGTATAAACTGGCTGAAGTGTCATCAGCTGTAATGGGAAGGCTTGCCGTATGCAGCATGGCGCCGGTGTCTAGCCCTTTATCCATTTGCATAATAGTGACTCCAGTGATGTCATCACCGGCCCAAATAGCACGTTGAATGGGGGCGGCACCTCGCCAACGGGGCAACAAAGAGCCATGGACATTAATGCAGCCTAAACGAGGAGTATCTAGCACGGGCTGAGGCAAAATTAAGCCATAAGCCACCACCACCATAATATCAGCATTAAGCGCTGCAAGTTCTTGCTGGGCGGCCTCATTGCGCAGGCTAGGGGGCTGCAATACCGGAATGCCGGCTTGCTCGGCGGTTACTTTGACAGGGCTGGGGGTTAGCTTTTTGCCGCGTCCAGCCGGTCGGTCGGGCTGGGTGTATACCGCCACCAACTTATGTTCAGAGCCCAGTAGCGCTTGCAAGTGGCGCGCGGCAAAATCAGGAGTACCAGCAAAAATAATATTAAGTGGGCGCAAAAGATATCCTTTTATGATTAAAGACCTTGGGCTTCTTGTTTAGTGAGCTTTTCCATTTTTTGGCGAATACGCTGGCGCTTAAGAGGAGATAAGTAATCAACAAATAGCTTACCTATTAAATGGTCCATCTCATGCTGAATACAAATAGCCAGTAAATCGTCTGCTTCTAACTCAAATGTTTCACCGTGCTCATTTTGCGCACGCACTTTCACCCACTCGGCTCTTTCTACCAAGGCGCGTGCCCCTGGCACCGACAGGCAGCCTTCTTCAATGCCAGTGCTGCCGCTTTGTTCTAAAATTTCGGGGTTAATTAACACTAAGCGCTGCTCTTTGTCTTCTGAAGCGTCAATCACAATTAACTGCTGGTGCAGGTCAACCTGAGTAGCAGCCAGACCAATGCCTTCTTCTGCATACATGGTTTCAAACATATCATCTACAATTTGTAGTAGCTCAGGAGTGAACTCGGTGATGGGTTTAGCGACAGTGCGCAGGCGCTCATCAGGGAAACGTAATACTTTTAATACTTGTGCCATAGTGACCTAACTCTGTTATCAATCGATATTGCCCCTATTTTAACCGTGTCAGCGCACAAAAAACAGCAAGACTTAATAGAAGCGTGCTAAGTCAGTAAAACCCAGCGCCCCAGAGCTCCTAGTGGTGAGTGTGACTACTTTAGGTTTGTGAAAAGGAGTGACAAATGACGGTGTCTAATTTACAGCAGCATCCATTATTGCCTTGGTTGGCACTTCAGCAAACTCATGGTATTGGGCCGGTACGAGCCATTCAGTTATACCGAAAGCTGGGTGCGCACTGGTATCAACCAGAACAACTCGACCAGTGTAAGGTGAGCCAAGAGCAGCGTCGACAATTAGAAACGGCACACTTTGAACTGCTAGACCCGATATTAGCGTGGCAAGAAGCAGCAACCAATCGTCATGTATTAACCTGGGATCATGCTGATTACCCAGCACAACTAAAGGCGATTCCGGCTGCGCCTTTATTGTTATTTGTTGAAGGAGACGTGCACGCACTCACTCAGGCGCAAATTGCGGTGGTCGGTAGTCGACATCCGTCGTATGTGGGTAAAGAGAATACCCGCAATTTAATTCCTGAACTGGTACAAGCGGGTGCCATTATCACCTCAGGCTTAGCCATAGGTGTGGATGGGCTTAGTCATAAAGCAGCATTAGATGCAGGCGGAATAAGCTTTGCGGTGCTAGGCTCAGGGTTAGACAAGTGTTATCCCAAGCGCCACCAGCAACTTGCAAGAGCGCTAATAGATAGTGGCGGGGCCCTGTTATCTGAGTGTTATCCTTGGCTTGGACCGTTGGCGCATCATTTTCCGCGGCGTAACCGTATTATTAGTGGCTTAAGCTTAGGGGTGTTAGTGATAGAGGCGGCTCAGCGTAGTGGTTCTTTAATTACCGCTCGTTATGCCATTGAGCAAGACCGAGAAGTATTTGCAATTCCTGGGGCTTGGCAAAACCCTTTAGCACAGGGGTGTAATGGGTTAATTCAAACCGGCGCTAAGTTAGTAATGAAAGCCGATGATATTTTAGAGGAGTTAGCAGCATTTTCCGTGGCGGCGGTCAAAATTATTCCCGCAACCGAAGCGGAGTTATTGCCTTATCCTGAGTTGTTGGATAACGTAGGTTTAGAGGTAACGGCGTTAGATTTAATTGCGTCTCGTTGCCAGCAGCCGGTGCAAGAGGTGCTAACCCAGTTGGTTGAGCTAGAATTGGCCGGCTGGGTTGAAACGGTACCGGGGGGCTATGTCAGAGCGAGGAGGGATTGATCATGTTCGAGGTACTGATGTACTTGTTCGAAACCTACATTCATACCGATGTAGATGCAGAGGTAGAACAGGATGCTCTCGCCGATGAGTTAACCCAGGCGGGTTTTCGTAAACAAGAAATTTTAAAAGCGCTGGCATGGCTAGAACGTTTAGCTGACCTGCAAGTAGCAGAGGAAACACCGAAGTGGGCCAGATCTGAACCCAATTCTTTTCGAGTTTATACGCAAGAAGAGTTATATAAGATTGATGCCGAAGGCCGAGGTTTCTTGTTGTTCTTGGAGCAAATTAAAGTACTTAACTCAGAAACCCGTGAAATTGTCATTGATCGTTTGATGGAGCTAGATTCACCCGAAATAGAGCTAGATGATCTGAAGTGGGTCGCCATGATGGTACTCTTTAATATTCCGGGGAGTGAGTCTGCTTATCATCAGTTAGAAGAACTTATTTTTGAAGAGCCAGAAGGGGTAGTTCACTGATCGTGGCCGCGCTGGTAGTATTTAGCCAATAAATATGGAGGCGCGGCATGTCAAAAATTGATCCGAGTTTGTTTAATACCCAAGACGTCCCCTCTTGGAAGAAAGAACCCTGCCCTCAATGTGGTGCCATGCTGGAACTGCGCCACGGTAAACACGGCGCATTTTTAGGTTGCGCTAGCTATCCTGCCTGTGAATATTTACGCCCGCTTAAAGTGATTGAACACGATCAAGACATTGAAAAAGTGCTGCAAGGCAGTGAGTGTCCACAATGTCGCCATCCGTTAGCCATTAAAAAAGGCCGTTTTGGGCTCTTTATTGGTTGTACTCATTACCCTCACTGTGAGCATATTGCGGATATTAACGATCAGGGCCAAGCTGAACCCACTTGCCCTATTTGTCATAAAGGTCAGTTGGTGGCCAGAACCTCGCGTTATGGTAAGCGTTTTTATGCCTGTAACCACTATCCTGACTGTCGCTTTATACTCAACGACAAACCCCTTGATAAGCGCTGCCCTGAATGTGATTTTGCCATTTTGATTGAGCGCAAAGGCCAAATCCAATGCCCCAAAAAAGGCTGTGGTTATCAAGCATAGACATGACTAGCCATACTTTTTCTACGCAAGGCACGCAAGCAAAGTAGTAAACCGAGTACAGCAACACCTAAGTTTTGTAACCTCTTGGCCATCAAGCGTTGTTTGGGGATTGGTTGGCACTTTTTTATGCAATGTTGTGTATTTTGTTGCCAAGGGGCGATTAGTTTGTGTTTTCACATGGTTTTAGAATTTACCCGAATCAAGCAAGGTTATATTTCATAAATGAATACCCTAATCAATGCGCAACCACTGCAACTTGCCCTAGCACAACTGCGCCAAGGTGGTGTGATTGGCTATGCAACCGAAGCCGTGTTTGGTGTAGGCTGTGATCCCGATAATGGCGATGCGGTACAGCGTTTACTTAATATAAAGCAAAGACCCATGGATAAAGGCTTGGTTTTAGTCGCCGCCGATATGAGCCAACTATTGCCCTACCTTGATTTAAGTGCTCTGCCACAGGGGCGTTTGGCCGTTATATTAGAGAGCTGGCCTGGGCCCAATACTTGGATTATTCCTGCTAAGCCAGAGGTACCCAGCTGGTTAAAAGGGCGCTTTAATTCATTAGCGGTGCGCGTATCAGCTCATTCCCAAGTGCACGATCTTTGTTTAGGCTTTAATAAGCCCCTAGTCTCGAGCAGCGCCAATAAAAGCGGTGAGCCGCCGGCCAGAAGTGTTAGTGAGCTAGAGCAAGCAATGGGAAGAGAGCTGGACTATATCTTACCCGGACAGACAGGGGGCCTTGCCAACCCGTCTTTAATTAGAGATGGCATTACCGGCGCCGTACTGCGCCCTGCCTGACGAACAATGTAGAGGAACATAATGAGCACGCAACCTGATATTAGCGCTGTAAAAGCATTTTTGTTACAGCTGCAAGACACCATTTGTGCCGGACTTGAGCAGGCCGACGGTGTGGGACAATTTGAAGAAGATAGCTGGGATCGCGCCGAAGGCGGCGGTGGCCGTAGTCGCGTGATGCGCAATGGCGGTGTGATTGAACAGGGCGGAGTTAACTTTTCTCATGTTTATGGCACTGAAATGCCCGCCTCGGCTACCGCACACAGACCCGAACTAGCAGGGCGCTCCTTTGAAGCCATGGGCGTATCCTTAGTCATTCATCCTAAAAACCCCCATGTGCCGACCAGTCATGCCAATGTGCGCTTTTTTATTGCCGAAAAAGAAGGTGCCGAGCCGGTATGGTGGTTTGGTGGTGGCTTTGATTTAACTCCTTTTTACCCCGTAGAAGAAGACTGTCTGCACTGGCATCAAGTGTCACATGATTTATGTGCGCCTTTTGGTGAGCAGGTGTATCCAGAGTATAAAAAGTGGTGTGATGATTATTTCTACCTCAAGCATCGCAACGAAACTCGCGGTGTGGGGGGCTTATTTTTTGATGACTTAAATCAATGGCCGTTTGAACAATGCTTTGCCTTTATGCAGGCAGTAGGCAATGGTTATTTAGACGGGTATTTGCCGATTATTGCCAAGCGTAAAGACACCCCTTACACAGAATCACAACGCCAGTTTCAGCTATATCGCCGTGGGCGCTACGTTGAGTTTAATTTAGTGTATGACAGAGGGACCTTGTTTGGTTTGCAAACCGGCGGGCGCACCGAGTCTATTTTAATGTCGATGCCGCCGCTGGCGCGTTGGGAATATGATTGGCAACCAGAGCCTGGCACTCAAGAAGCCAAGCTGAATGACTTTTTAGTACCCAGAAACTGGGTCTAATCGGTGTTAGTGGGGGGCGCAAACAGGGCCACGACCTGATCGATAAGCTCTTGGCGCTCCCCTCCGGGTAAATAGGCGGCATACACTTCACGACTAATAGAAGGTGTATCGGCCACCACAAACAGCTGTTCTTGTTGCTGGTAATGGCTGATCATTGAGCTGGGCAAGAAGGCACTGCCGCCATGATGCAATAAATACTCAAGCGCAATACGCACCGAGCCGGTATGCAGTATCGGAGGTGTGGTGGTGTTGAACAGCTTAGCATGCTGGGTATTAAACGCCGTTCCCCAGTCAATACGAATATAATCTTGAGCCATGGCCTTGGCGGTATCTACATTTTGATAACTTGATACCAGCTGTAACTCCATGGTGTGAATGGCTACGTGGTACCCCCCTTCAATGCGCGCCGGATCGGTTAAAAATGCGATATCCAGTGTTCGGCCCAGAAGGGCGCGGGTCATTTGCTCAGGAGTACGTATATCGGCACGCAGCGATAATGCCGGCAGTTCACCGTATAAACGGTGCAGTCCTTCTTGCAGATAGGCATCCCACAAATTTGCCGTTCCTGCTACTGCGAGTTGCTGCGTTTGTTGCTCACTTAATGCCACCTCATGCTGCGCTCTGGCCCACGCCAACAGCATAGACTCAGCATGAGGAACTAACGCCTCGCCCGAAGAAGTGAGTTGAATATTATTACGCAAGCGTGTGAACAAGGTGACGCCTAGCTGACTTTCTAGCTGACGAATACGAAAACTGACCGCCGACGGGGTCAGATAAAGATGTTCCGCCGCCTTACCAAAATGGCGCGTACGCGAAACCTCAAGAAAGGTTTTTAAAAGTTCAGTATCCAAAGCAAGCTACAGTGATGTTGTTGATTAGCGCAAAATCTATTCGTTTTGATATTATTTGCAACCTAAAAAGCCGAGTTGCTAGAAATATCCTGCTTAATGTCGTCTACTTGGCATTATAAATCCTGAATGTATTGTAAGTGAGAGCCACTATCATGGACAGATATGTCGTTATCGGTCACCCCATCAAACACAGTCAATCTCCTTTTATTCATCATCAGTTTGCCGAGCAAACTAGCCAAGCGATTGATTATCAGCGCTTATTGGCTCCGCTTGATGGCTTTGCTGATAGCTTGCAGCACTTTGCTCGCGAAGGTGGTAAAGGTTGTAATATTACCGTGCCTTTTAAAACCCAAGCCATGGATATAGCTGACGAACTAACAGAAAGAGCCGAACTAGCCGGTGCCGTTAATACCTTACAGCTATTACCCGATGGACGCTGGTTAGGTGACAATACCGATGGTGCGGGCTTGGTGATGGATCTCAAACGTTTAGGGTTTGAGCTGACTGGTGCCAATATTTTATTACTTGGAGCCGGTGGAGCGGCCCGTGGGGCTATATCGCCTTTACTTGCAGAGCAACCGGCAAAATTAGTGGTGGCAAATCGAACTCCCGCTCGCGCAACTGAGCTGGCGCAACGCTTTTCTCATTTAGGCAATATTATCAGTGAGCCGTTAGAGGCACTAGACAGTGGCTTTGATATTATCATCAACAGCACCTCTGCCAGCCTACAAGGCGAGACCTTGTCGCTATCCCCACAAGTGTGTCATGCCCAAACACGGGTGTACGATATGATGTATGCTCAACAAGAGACCCCTTTTATGGCATGGGCCCGAGAGCTTGGTCTGGAGCATAGATTTGATGGCTTGGGGATGTTGGTAGGCCAAGCTGCAGAAAGCTTTTATTTATGGCGTGGGGTACGACCCGACATTATGCCGGTATTAGTGACACTGCACGCCAAGTTAAACGCGGCAGAATAACAAATCGAATGGAGTTAGTGGGTTAATCCTTACTCCTTAATTTATTACAGCTAGCAGGTACTAACATGAATCAAGATGTGATTGTTAATGACGACCTTAACTGGCAGCCAGAACAACAAAGAGTCGCATTTAGTGCCCAGTGGTCGGGGGGCCAAGTGATTTGTTATCTCAGCTTATCGAAACTAGCCCATCTGAGTGAACAACCTTTACTCGATGAGGCCAGTATTATCCTGGCCTTTGAGGCAGTACGCTTCGATATAGAAGAGCAAGTCAGCGAATTAATCAGCCAAGAAGCCTTTAGCCCCGACGGCAGCCTATTACTATAGCTCTACGAGGGCTATCAGCCGTCAGTTTTAAGC
>NZ_JBQDEX010000023.1:0-26018 GCF_052084945.1 Oceanisphaera sp. | reverse complement strand
TGGGATTAGCAGGCAGCTCGGAGCTTCAAGAGAGGTAACAGAGATCGGCTTCCACTACCATGAAATGCCAAGGTCGAAAAATGCTCCTGCCATTTCGACACTTCCGCCCTCCATGGCGGTCGGACGGCATTTCCTGAGTCCGTATGGGCCAGCTTGCTGGCGTGTCGAGGGAGGTGACTCTGTTTCCTCTTTACACTGCATTTAAATAGATCGATTATTTAGTCTGTTTGGTATAATACTCATCTGTAAAATTAACTGAGCAAACCCTTTTCGCAACGGAATCCACGGAATCCACGGAAGAACACGGAAAAAGAGTGAGCAAATATGACAAAGCCACCGACAGACTTCAAACCAGCTCACACTTTTACTTAGATTGGTGTTATGTGCTTTCGAGTGTTGCTTTAGCCTTGTCGGCATAGCCATTGGGAGTGTCTGGGTGAGCTTGGGCATACTCTAACCAAGCCAGTCCTACACGACTGATCTTATTGGCTGCGTCAGCATCAATGGCAATATCAGCCTGATATAAGGCGAAATCTATTAAGGCCTCGGTATCTTTAAGCGCGGTTGTTTGTCGCGCTACCTGTTCAACTAGCTGCCCTTGTTGCGCCATATAATCGACTAGCAAGGTATAAAGGCTTCGACTCTCTAAATGAAAAGACATCTCGACTCTCCTTTACTTAACAAAAATAGCATGGTCAGCCACAGCTTATGACCTCACATCACTCTGATCAAGGTGCGCTTATTATTAGCTGATACGTTTTCCTATTTTGGGTTGTTTACTTGTTATCAGCAGCAAAACGCGCATGGCTGGGCATTCCTTTATCGACCGCGCGAATTAAACGCTCTGTTTTACGAGCCGTTTTAGACAGCTTTTGTTGCTGCTGTACCAATGCCCACTCGATATGTTCAAGCACCATTTCATCTCGTTCGCCTTGTTTACGCTGTTGCTCAAGGGCCAATATAATCGCCGGGCTCACAGGGGCATTGCCAAGGGCGACGGCTAAGTTACGCTGCCAGCGACGATAACCGATGCGGCGAATAGGACTGCCCTCGGTTTGTTTTAAAAAATACGGTTCGCTCCATGCGAATAACGCCAGCAATTCGGGAGCGTGTAGGTTATCACGCGCCATAAAATCGGGCTCTTGACTGGCATTAGCAAACTTATTCCACGGGCAGATCAGCTGACAATCGTCACAACCATAAATGCGGTTGCCCATTAATGGGCGCAGCTCAATAGGAATAGGCCCATCTTGCTCTATGGTGAGATAGGAAATGCAACGTCTTGCATCCACTACATAAGGTTCAACAATAGCGCCTGTTGGGCAGGCAGTAATACAGGCTACACACTTGCCACAGCCTTCTTCTGTTACGGGCTGGTCGATGGGCAGCGGTAGGTTAACGAGTAATTCTCCAAGAAAGAAAAACGAGCCTTGTTGATGGTTGATAAGAAGTGAGTGCTTACCTTGCCAGCCTAGTCCAGCTTTGGCCGCCAGTGGGCGCTCTAATACTGGAGCCGAGTCGACAAATGGGCGGGCGACTAACGCTTGGGCATGATCCATGATGCGATCGGAGAGCTTCTTTAAGCGTTGGCGCATTAGCTTATGATAATCACGGCCCAAAGCATAACGGCTGATATAGCCCAAGTTCGGTCTACTTAGCACACTGGCAATGGCAGCCTGTTCAGGTAAATAGTTCATGCGCACTGAAATAACCCGCAAAGTGCCAGGTAATAGCTCATGGGGGCGCGCACGCATCATGCCATGGCGTGCCATATAGTCCATATCGCCGTGATAGCCTTGCTCAATCCAGTTGGCTAACAAGGGTTCGTGCTCTGTTAAATTGGTATCAGTAATACCCACTTGGCTAAAACCGAGCTCGGATGCCCATTGCTTAATCTGTTGCGCTAAAGTGTCAAAAGTAGGATCTGTCATATACACGTGATTAGTCTGTTAGGGAGTCAAGTTTAACACAACATAAAAAGGCGATATGCAGTCTAATTGTGTCATGATGCCTGACAGGGGGACATCGAGTAGGATGGCGTATTTGTTATCTGTTACAATCGCTATTCTAACTGTATCGCCTTTATGCCTAATCAACTCAAGATGACGATGATGAACACACAGACTTTACATATAACCCTTGCCGATGAGCCCCAAACTTTGGCGTTGGGCAGTAAGCTGGCTCAATCTTTGAGTGCTGCTACTGTTATTTTTCTGCATGGTAGTTTGGGGGCAGGCAAAACCACCCTTAGCCGCGGCATTGTGCAAGGGCTTGGGCATAAAGGAAACGTAAAAAGCCCCACGTATACCCTGGTAGAGCCTTATCAAGTGGCTGCTTGGCAAGTGTATCATTTTGACTTATACCGCTTGTCTGATCCTGAAGAGTTGGAATATATGGGCATTCGTGATTACTTTACTCCAGACAGCCTCTGCCTAGTGGAGTGGCCAGAGCGGGGACTGGGGATGCTACCTGCGCCAGATATGGACATTAGATTACAATATGATGGCGTGCAGCGAATGGCGTTGATTGAAGCAAGCACCCCTGTAGGGGTTGCACTATTGGAGAAACTCACCACGTGAAGGCGATACTGATATTTATCTGTTTTTGGTTCAGCGTATCGGCCTGGGCAAATCAGTTAGAAAGCATTCGAGTTTGGCCCTCGCCAGATACCACGCGCATTGTACTTGATATGAGTGCGGCACCTGATCATGAGTATTTTATGCTTACTGATCCGCACCGCTTGGTGGTCGACTTACAGCAAACTAAGAATAAAGTGACCTTTTCTACTATCAAAAACAAGAGTGAGCTGATTACGAAAGTGCGTAACAGCACGCCGCCCACTGCTAGTAGCTACCGATTAGTCTTTGAGCTTAAAGACAGCGTTAAGCCGGTGGTGTTTCCCCTCTCACCTGCGGGTAATTATGGCCACCGGTTAGTGATAGACCTGCCTTACAGTGACTCTAACCTTAAACGTCAGCCTATTGTTCGAAAGCCCGCCCCCATGGGGCAAAAAGAAGTGGTGATTGCAATTGATGCTGGGCACGGTGGCGAAGATCCAGGAGCCATTGGCCCCAAGAGGAATCAAGAAAAAAAGGTAACATTGGCCATTTCACGTCGTCTTGCTGCACTGATTAATAAAGAACCGGGCATGCGCGCTGTGATGACACGCACGGGGGATTATTACGTTAATCTTAACAAGCGTTCAGAAATTGCTCGTAAGGGACGTGCCGACTTATTACTGTCGATTCATGCCGACAGTGTAGCTAATAGTGGGCCGCGGGGCGCATCCGTTTGGGTATTATCGTCTAACCGTGCTAATCGAGAAATGGCGGGTTGGTTAGAAAAGCAAGAGCGTCAGTCAGAGCTGCTAGGAGGAGTAGGGGAAGTGATTTCGCAAACTGATGGTAACCCCTATTTAACTCGTACTTTTCTTGATTTATCTATGGATAAATCCCGTGCCGATAGTTATGCCATCAGTGAGCATATTTTGTCTGCCATGGGCAAGGTGGTGCGATTACATAAAAGTAAACCTGAACATGCCAGCTTGGCAGTATTAAAGTCTCCTGATATTCCCTCGTTACTCATTGAAGCCGGTTTTATTTCTAACCCACAAGAAGAGCGGTTGCTGTTAACGGCTGCACATCAACAAAAAGTGGCGCTAGCTGTATTTAACGGCGTGAAATCGTTTTATCGTCAAAATCCGCCTAGTGGTACCATGATGGCTAATAAAGCCGCGGGTAAGCCACAAAAACACACAGTGCGTACCGGTGAAAGTTTGTCTTTGATTGCCACGCGTTATGGGGTGAGTGTTACCAAGCTAAAAGGGCACAATAGCCTAACCACAGATGTGGTACGTATTGGTCAGGTATTGAATATTCCGGGGAGCTGATATGGCCATTCAGATCTTGCCGGCACGTTTAGCAAACCAAATTGCTGCCGGCGAAGTCGTCGAGCGACCGGCTTCGGTCGTAAAAGAGTTGATAGAAAATAGCCTAGATGCGGGAGCTACTCGTATTGAGGTCGATATCGAAAAAGGTGGCGCTAAGCTTATCCGTATTCGAGATAATGGCAGTGGCATTGGTAAGCATGAGTTGGCGCTGGCGCTCTCGCGTCATGCGACTTCTAAGGTGAGTACGTTAGAAGATTTAGAGCGCATTATGAGCCTCGGTTTTCGCGGTGAGGCCTTAGCCTCTATTAGCTCGGTGGCGCGGTTAACACTGACTGCTAAAACAGCCGAGCAAACTGAAGCATGGCAAGCAATGGCAGAAGGGCGAGACATGGAGGTAAAATTGATACCGGCCTCCCACCCCCAAGGCACTACAATTGAAGTGAGTGACCTATTTTTTAATACCCCCGCCCGACGCAAATTTATGCGCACTGAAAAAACCGAGTTTGGTCACATCGATGAAGTTGTACGCCGCATCGGCTTAAGTCGTTTTGATGTTGACCTAACACTGCGCCATAACGGTAAGCAAGTGCGCCAATATCGCGCCGGAAAGTTGCCTTCTCAACAAGATAAGCGAGTGGCTGCAGTGTGTGGGCCTGCCTTTATTCACTCCGCACTAAAAGTAGACTGTGAACACCATGGTTTTAGGCTGTGGGGCTGGCTAGCCCCGCCTAGTGCGGCTCGGGCACAAAATGACGTACAATACACCTATGTTAATGGTCGTATGATGCGCGATAAATTACTTAATCATGCCATACGCCAAGCTTATGGTGAGCAGCTTCCCCCTGATAGTCATGGTGCCTTTGTGCTGTTTTTTGAATTAGAGGCCACTGAGGTGGATGTGAATGTGCATCCGGCTAAGCATGAGGTGCGATTTCACCAATCTCGCTTAGTGCATGACTTTATTTATCAAGTACTAGCACAAGCCCTAGAGCAGGCCGTACTCCCGCCTAGCGAAACGGCGTCTAGCACGGCCAATACGTCTGATGTGGTTCAGGTTCACGATGACAGCCCGCGCCAATCTCTTCGTCATAATGAGGTTAGCACCGAGCCCGAGTCGCGTTCCACTAATGTGCGTTATCAAGCCCCAACACACGGATACGGTCAATCGGCCCGAGAAAGCACTCCCAGCCAAATTAGCCGTAGTGAATGGCAAGGTATAGAAGGCTTACTTACCACTGTGGCATCTGACAGTGAGGCAAAGTCTAATAAAGAGGCCAACACTTTATATGAAGATCCTAATGCTTTATCTGATGTCTCGCTTAGCTCAGCGAATGGCCAAGTATTACAATTAGTAAAAGATCAGGCCATGGTGTTGTGGTATCAAGATAGGCTCTGGTTATGTGATCTTAACCGAGCACAGGCTTATGCAGATGGTGTGGCGTTATTAGCAGTATACGAGCAAGGCCTTACCCCTCAGCCTTTACTTTTACCCATTAGACTTAGCCTAGCTCCTGAGCTGCAACAAGCGCTGGTAGATCATCAAACACAACTGCAAAAGTTGGGGGTGGAGTTGAAAAATGGCCCTAACGGCACCACTATTTTAACTCGAGTGCCACAACCTTTGCGCCATGCAGACTTAGCACGTTTGTTTCCTTTATTATTAACGCAGCTGAGTGAGGAAAAAAGTCCTGCCAATTTATGTCAGTGGCTAAGTACCCACGGTCATGTGGCTCATTCTTCTTGGACTATGAAACACGCGCAGGCGTTGTGGCAAGAGTTACATGCGCAGCTTATAGCACCAAAGCGAGCGCAAGCGCTCAATCAGCGATTGATAGCAGCCAAAGAGCTGCCTTTTTTACAACCGCTGGCTCTAGAACAACAATTAGATAGGTGGATACATGGGGACTAAGCCCCTTGCAATATTTTTAATGGGTCCGACGGCATCCGGTAAAACCAGCTTGGCACTTGAACTGTGTCAGGTGTTGCCCTGCGATATTATTAGCGTTGACTCTGCACTGGTCTATAAAGACATGAATATTGGTACCGCCAAACCCACAGCAGCAGAGCAGGCATTAGCGCCTCATCAACTCATTGACTTGTTAGACCCTAGTGCCGCGTATTCTGCTGCTGACTTTAGGCGCGACGCTTTGGCTGCCATGGCCAAGAGCACGGCTGCAGGGCGTATTCCCTTGCTGGTAGGCGGCACCATGCTGTATTTTAAGGCATTATTAGAAGGGTTATCGCCGCTTCCTAGTGCAGATGCTGCAATTAGGGCAGACATTGAGCAGGAAGCTCAACACCTTGGCTGGGAAGTGTTACATCAGCAATTAGCCCAAATTGATCCTGTGGCTGCCGCCCGAATTCACCCTAATGATCCGCAGCGATTATCGCGGGCCTTGGAGGTTTTTCGTATTTCAGGCAAGACGCTAACAGAATTAACCCAACGCAAAGGTGATGCTTTGCCCTACAAAGTGTTACAGTTTGCTATTGCGCCCACAGAGCGGGCTGAATTACACCGGCGTATAAACGAGCGCTTTCGTTTAATGCTGGCGCAAGGGTTTGAGCAAGAAGTGCGTGCGTTGCGTGAGCGGGGGGATTTGCATCCTAATTTACCGGCTATTCGTTGTGTCGGGTATCGTCAGATGTGGGATTACCTCAGTGGTGAGGTTAGCTATGATGACATGGTTGCCAAAGGCACCGCCGCTACCCGACAATTGGCTAAACGCCAACTCACGTGGTTAAGAGGCTGGCCAGAGGTGCAATGGCTAGATACGCATAATAAAGCGCTGGCGCAAGATGTTGTGGCGCAAATTAGGCTTGCGAGCCCTGGCCAATTACAATAGATAACAACAATAAGAAACCCATTACGACCACCATAAGGATAACAAGATGGCCAAGGGACAATCACTACAGGATCCATTTTTGAATGCGCTGCGACGAGAGCGTATTCCTGTTTCTATCTACCTAGTAAATGGCATCAAGCTACAAGGGCAGGTAGAGTCATTTGATCAGTTCGTTATTTTACTGAAAAACACGGTTAGCCAAATGGTTTACAAGCATGCTATTTCAACCGTGGTTCCGGCGCGGCCTGTGCATAACTTAGGTGCGTCAAGTAGCAATAGCAATGAGGCTGCGTCAGAGCAAGATCAAGACTGAATATGATCTGCCGCTCACATTGGCCACGTCGTTGTGCCACCATGTACCATAAAATGCGTTAATATGACGGAGGGCGAGCCTTGTTTAACAGCGATGAAGTAGCTGAATCTGCTATTTTGGTGCATATTGATTTTTCAAATGGCCATGAACGAGAAGATCTCGAAGAGCTTAAGCTGTTAACCGAGTCAGCAGGCGTTCCTTGCTGTACAGTATTGACGGGCAGTCTGTCGTCTCCTCATGCTAAATTTTTTATTGGCACCGGCAAAGTGGATGAGTTGGCCAGCTTAGTGCAAATGCACAATGCTGATGTGGTGATTTTTAATCACAGCTTAAAACCGTCTCAAGAGCGTAACCTTGAGCGAGAAATACACTGTCGAGTGTTGGATCGTACGGGCCTTATCTTAGATATATTTGCGCAGCGTGCCCGTACTCACGAAGGTAAGTTACAAGTTGAGTTGGCCCAGCTTCGCCATTTATCGACGCGTTTAGTGGGTGGACGAGCTGAACTAGGACGTCAAAAAGGCGGTATAGGCTTACGTGGGCCCGGCGAAATGCAGCTTGAAACAGACCGACGTTTATTGCGTGAGCGAATTAAATATATTCAAAAACGCCTAGAAAAAGTATCGAGTCAGCGAGAGCAAAGCCGTCGCTCACGCAAGCGTAATGAATTGCCGACGGTTTCTTTAGTGGGCTATACCAACGCAGGCAAGTCGACCTTATTTAATCAGTTGACCGGTGCTCAAGTGTATGCGGCAGATCAGTTGTTTGCGACGTTGGATCCCACACTGCGTAAGCTAGAGTTGTCTGATGCTGGCACTTTGGTATTGGCTGACACTGTAGGTTTTGTGCGGCATTTACCGCACGATTTAATTGCCGCCTTTAAGGCAACATTGCAAGAAACACGCGATGCAGATTTATTGTTGCACGTAGTGGATTGCGCCGATGAGCAAATGCGTGAGAATATTGACGAAGTTAATTCGGTATTAGAACAAATTGAAGCCGCTGATGTGCCTGTACTCATGGTATTCAATAAAATAGATAAGTTAGCAAAGCCCAGTGCGCGGATAGAATTTGATGAACAAGGCCTACCGCGAGCAGTATGGTTGTCGGCACAACAAGCATGGGGCATTAATGAACTATTTGATGCGCTAAACCAATTATTGGCGGGGGTGTTGGTTGAGTACCAGCTAATATTACCTGCATCGGCATCAAAGCTGCGTAGTCGGCTTTATGCCATGAAGGGCGTTGTAAGTGAGTCGTTTGGCGAGCAGGGTGAGTTTGTAGTTGATATTCGACTGAAACAAGCTGATTGGCAACGTTTGCTTAAGCAAGAAGATGAGCCGTTAGAGCGCTTTATAAGCGAGTAATTGCTTGGTAAAGTTACTTTTATAAACCAGAAAGACGGAGAGACAAATGGCTTGGAATGAGCCTGGAAATGGTGGTAAAGACCGTGACCCTTGGGGGAATAACGGTAAGCAACAAGGTCCACCAGATCTGGATCAGGTAATTCGTAACCTGAGTAATAAAATCGGCGGCTTGTTTGGTCGCCGTGGTTCCGACTCCGGTGGTGGAGGCGGTTTAGGTTCTTTCGGCGTCATTGTCGCCTTAGTGATTGCTTTAGGTGTGTGGGTGGTCAGTGGCTTCTACACCATAGGTGAAGCACAGCGCGGTGTGGTATTACGTTTTGGTAATTACTATCAAACTGTTGAGCCTGGCCTAAGCTGGAAAGCCACCTTTGTCGACCAAGTGTTCCCGGTCGACGTAGAGTCGGTACGCTCACAACCCGCCTCTGGCTTTATGCTCACCAAAGATGAAAACTTGGTGCGGGTTGAAATGGACGTACAATATCGCGTGATGGACCCGCGTGATTACTTGTTTAACGTGACTAATGCCGACGATAGTTTACACCAAGCGCTCGACAGTGCTCTGCGTTATGTTGTGGGTCATAGCACCATGGATGACGTATTAACCGTGGGCCGTGAACGAGTGCGTCAAGAAACACGTGAGTTACTTGAAAGCATCATTGAACCTTATGAATTAGGGTTGGCGGTACTGGACTTAAACTTCTTGCCGGCACGTCCGCCAGAAGAAGTAAAAGATGCCTTTGATGATGCCATAGCTGCACAAGAAGACGAGCAGCGCTTTATCCGTGAGGCAGAAGCTTATGCTCGTGAAATTGAGCCTAAAGCCCGTGGTCAAGCTAAGCGTTTATTACAAGAAGCTGAAGGGTATAAAGAGCAAATTGCTTTACGTGCTGAAGGTGAAGTCGCTCGATTCCGTCAGTTACTCCCTCAGTATCAAGCGCAACCTGAGTTAATGCGCCAGCGTATTTATTTAGAAACCATGGAAGAGATCTACAGCAAGGTCAATAAAGTGGTGGTTGATACGCCGGAAGGTAGCAATAACTTGATGTATTTGCCGCTAGATAAATTAGTGGAGCAAAATGCTAACCGAGTTAAAAAGGTCGATCCTAATATCATCACTTCTGATTATATTAATGGAATTCAACAACAAGCGGGCTCAGACAGTGGCCAAGGTGCTGGCTCTGCGCAAGGTACTCTACGTCCAACAGGGAGAAACTAAGCCATGAAAAAAGGTTTATTGGTGATTGTTGCCCTGATTGCTATCGTTCTTTATGCCTCGGTATTTGTAGTGGTAGAAGGCGAGCGGGGCATAGTGCTGCAATTTGGTAAAGTAAAACGTGAGCAAGGTACTGAGCTGCCTACCCTTTATGGGCCTGGCTTGCACTTTAAGGTGCCCATGATCGACCAAGTACGTAAGTTAGATGCTCGCTTACAAACCTTGGACGACCAAGTGGATCGTTTTGTTACCTCAGAGAAAAAAGACTTAATTATCGACTCGTTCGTAAAATGGCGTATCGATAACTTTGCAACCTATTATCTGGCCACGGGAGGAGGTAATCGTCTGCAAGCAGAAAACCTGCTGCGCCGTCGAATTAACAACAGCCTGCGTTCAGAAATTGGTAACCGTACTATTCGTGATATTGTTTCTGGCGAACGTGGCGATGTAATGGAAAGCGCCTTGCGTGGACTGTTAGAGTCCTCGTCTGAACTGGGTATTAAAGTGTTGGATGTTCGGATTAAGCAAATTAACTTGCCTACCGAAGTGTCTAATTCTATTTACCAGCGCATGCGTGCCGAGCGAACCGCAGTTGCCCGCGAGCATCGTTCAGAGGGGCGCGAGCAAGCTGAAATTATTAAAGCCGGTGCCGATCGTCGGGTAACTGTTATGATTGCAGATGCGCAGCGTAACTCACGTACCTTACGCGGTGAAGGTGATGCTCAAGCTGCGTCAATTTATGCAGACGCTTATGCATCAGATCCAAGCTTTTTCAGCTTTATTCGTAGTCTTGAAGCCTATCGTAAAAGCTTTGAGCACGGTGGTGACTTAATGATAGTGAAGCCAGAAGGTGACTTCTTCCGCTATCTTAAAGATCCATCAGGCCAAACACAGTAACCTCGCTAACTGATTAAAAAGCCCGGCTTGCCGGGCTTTTTTATGGCTGAAAAAGAGGCCTAGGGTGAGGTGAACGCAGAGCGTTTTTTTATTGGTACTGCCGTGTTCCGAATGTGGTCAAAATTTGATAGACTCGGTTTTTAATAACTTAACAGTTAGTGAAAGGAAAAATGGGACAAAACGTTGTAGTACTTGGCACCCAATGGGGTGATGAAGGCAAGGGGAAGGTGGTTGACCTTCTAACTGACAAAGCCCGTTATGTAGTACGCTACCAAGGCGGCCATAACGCGGGTCATACGCTTGTTATTGACGGTGAAAAAACCGTTCTACACCTTATTCCATCCGGTATTTTACGAGACAATTGCACCTGCATTATTGCTAATGGTGTGGTGTTGGCGCCAGATGCTTTGCTTAAGGAAATGAAGGGCTTGGAAGCCAGTGGGGTGCCAGTGCGTGAGCGTTTGGTACTAAGCGAAGCTTGTCCTTTAATTTTGCAATACCATGTTGCCATGGACCAAGCCCGTGAAGTGGCTCGTGGCGCTAAAGCCATTGGTACTACAGGCCGTGGCATAGGCCCTGCCTATGAAGATAAGGTAGCTCGCCGTGGTTTACGTGTTGGTGACTTGGCAAACATGGACACCTTTGCCGTTAAGTTGAAAGAAATTGTAGACTACTACAACTTTCAATTAACTGGTTTTTACGGTGTTGAAGCTGTTTCTTATGACGCAGTGCTAGAAGAAGCAAAAGGTTATGCCGAATTGCTAACTAGCATGGTGATTGACGTAACTGATGTGCTGGATATTGCCCGTAAAAACGGCGATAAGATCATGTTTGAAGGTGCACAAGGTACTTTACTTGATATTGACCACGGTACTTATCCGTTTGTTACCTCATCTAACACGACTGCGGGTGGCGTGGCCACAGGCTCGGGTTTTGGCCCTTGTTATGTAGATTATGTGCTGGGCATTATTAAGGCCTACACTACGCGTGTTGGTTCTGGTCCTTTCCCTACCGAATTGTATGACGGTCAAACACACTTAGATACTGTAGGTGAACACCTAGGTACAGTGGGTCATGAGTTTGGTGCTACTACAGGCCGCTTACGCCGTACGGGGTGGTTAGACTTAGTAACAACTAAGCGTGCCATTCAGGTTAACTCCATTTCGGGTTTTTGTTTAACCAAACTGGACGTATTGGACGGCCTGAAAGAAGTTAAAATCTGTGTTGGTTACGAAATGCCTGACGGCTCAATAAAAGATGTGCCACCTATGGCCGCTGAAGACTATGAAACCGTTAAACCTGTCTATGAAACTATGCCAGGTTGGAGCGAAAACACAGTGGGTGTGGTGACTTTTGAGGGATTACCTCAAGCAGCGCAAAACTATATTAAGCGTATTGAAGAGCTGACTGGTGTGCCGATTGATATTATTTCAACTGGCCCCGATCGCGACGAAACCATGGTGTTACGTAACCCCTTTGCTGACTAATTAGCAACAGCAATATAAAACGCCAGCTCAATGAGCTGGCGTTTTTTTTAGGCTAAATGTCGGGCGCTGGGTGCTGTTTGGGTGGATAATACCAATCTGTAAAACTAACTGATCAAAATTTTTGCCACGGAACCCACAGAAGAACACGGAATAATAGAGATAAGATCTGAAAAAGACTTGATAGGGTAAGAGCCAAACACCCAACTATTAGTAGGGGAGCCCTTACCATTAGCAGTATTTGAGTCGTTATCACTTTTCGCTCTTGCCTTTTTCCGTGGATTCCGTGGCAAAATAGCCCTTAGTTTTTTACTTAATACAAACTGGCCATATACTTACTTAGATTGGTATAAGATCCGGCTGCGCCGAATTTCGCAGCTAAAGCAGCGACTACAGACGTGCACTATTTAAAAGCTGCATTGTCTTTTCTTAACTGGCCGCTGAAGAGCAGCTGACCGCTATACGAAAAAACCAGCTCGTTTTTTCTTGAGCTGGAGTTAAATCAAGCGTTGCGCTCTACAGCCATGTGAGCCAAATCAATTAACGCTTGCTTATGCTCAGAATCAGGCAGAATTTTTAAGCTATCAATAGCCTTTTGTGCTTCAAGCTCAGCTTGCTGATGACTGTACTCTAAGGCTTGAGTATCAGCTAGAATACCCAGAATTTCCTCAAGGTGCTCCATCCCATTACGCTCTGAAATGGCCTCACGTATACGATTGCGCTGGGCGTCATTACCCACCGCCATCGCGCGCAGTAATGGCAGGGTAGGCTTACCCTCGGCTAAGTCATCGCCCACGTTCTTACCCATATTATGGCTGTCTGAGCTGTAATCCATAATGTCATCTACCAGCTGAAAAGCGGTGCCTAAATATTTGCCGTAGTCCAGCATGGCTTGCTCTACATCAGGAGTTTGGTGGGTGAGCACAGCGGCGAGGCGAGTAGCGGCTTCAAACAGTTTAGCTGTTTTACAATAGATTACCTGCATGTAACTGTCTTGGGTGGTGTCGGGATCGTTACAGTTCATTAGCTGCAACACCTCACCTTCAGCAATAATATTAGTGGCATCACTGAGAATATTCATGATGCGCATATTATCGAGCTCGGTCATCATCTGAAAGGCGCGGGTATAGAGAAAATCCCCAACCAACACACTGGCCGCATTACCAAATAAGGCGTTGGCAGTATCTCGGCCTCGGCGTAAGTCTGATTCATCCACTACGTCATCATGCAGCAAAGTGGCGGTATGAATAAACTCAATAATAGCAGCTAAGGTGATGTGATCTTCGCCTGGGTAGCCCAAGGCGCGTGCAGCCAGTACTGTCAACTGTGGGCGCATCCGTTTGCCGCCGGCCCCTACAATATAAAGTCCGAGTTGATTGATTAAAGCCACGTCTGATTGCAAGCGCGACATAATTAAATTATTCACCGATTGCATGTCTTGCTCGGTTAATTGTTTTATTTTATTAATATTTACCATAAAGTGATAGCCAAACGACGCAGTTAAAACCATTGAGTCTTGATTTTACACTATTTCGCATTGGGTTAAAGCGACCGAGGCGCGCTTTGAGACCTTCTAAGATAAGACACATTTTTTTATGTGTTCACTCTTGTCTCACCCTCGCAATCTGCGTACAATACGCGACCATTGTAGAACAGTTTAAGTGCACACCCGTAAGAGGGTTAAATGTGCCAATAATTCGGAGTTAAAATCATGTACGCGGTAATCCAAAGCGGCGGAAAACAGCACCGTGTAGCCGAAGGGCAGGTGCTTCGTCTAGAAAAGCTAGACGTTGAAACAGGTGCTTCTGTCGAATTCGACAAAGTACTTATGGTTGCTCAAGGTGAAGACGTTAAAGTCGGCGTTCCTTATGTTGACGGTAGCAAGGTAGTTGCTGAAGTGGTAACTCACGGTCGTGGCAAAAAAGTTAAGATCGTTAAGTTCCGTCGTCGTAAGCATTCACGTAAACAGCAAGGTCATCGTCAGTGGTTCACCGAAGTGAAAATCACTGCTATTAGCGCTTAAGGGGAGTAAAGTTCCATGGCATCGAAAAAAGCAGGCGGCTCTACTCGTAACGGTCGCGATTCAGAAAGTAAACGTCTTGGTGTTAAGCGCTACGGCGGTGAGAATGTCCTGGCGGGCAACATCATCGTTCGTCAACGTGGAACTCGTTTCCATGCCGGCGACAACGTAGGCTTAGGTAAAGACCACACTCTATTCGCTAAAGCCACAGGCAAGGTGAAGTTTGAGGTTAAAGGTCCTAATAACCGCAAGTTCGTAAGCATTGACGCTGAATAAGCCTCAAGCTGATTAAAAAAGCCCCGCCCTTTGGCGGGGCTTTTTGTTTGATAAAAAGCACATTCAGCAGAGTGCCAGATACACTGGTATGAGCATGCGAATGGGAGAGTAATACCATGAAATTTGTTGATGAAGCACAAATTCGAGTCGAAGCCGGTGATGGCGGCAATGGCTGTGTAAGTTTTCGTCGTGAAAAATACATTCCTAATGGCGGACCTAATGGGGGCGACGGGGGAGATGGCGGCGATTTATATATGATTGCTGATGAAAACCTAAACACCCTTATTGATTATCATTTTGAACGTTTTCATCGCGCTGAACGTGGCGAAAACGGTCGGAGCACCAACTGTACGGGTAAGCGCGGTCAAGATTTAGTATTAAAGGTGCCTGTCGGCTCCCGTGCTAAAGATCAAGAAACCGGTGAGATATTGGGTGATCTGACTCGCCATGGCCAAAAGCTATTAGTCGCTAAAGGCGGTTTTCATGGGCTAGGTAATGCGCGCTTTAAAAGTTCTGTTAATCGTGCCCCACGGCAAAAAACGAACGGGACGCCGGGTGAAGTGCGTGAAATATTACTGGAGCTATTACTGCTAGCCGACGTAGGCATGTTGGGTTTACCCAACGCGGGAAAATCAACTTTTATTCGTGCGGTATCTGCGGCTAAACCTAAGGTTGCCGATTATCCTTTCACTACCTTGGTCCCTAACTTAGGTGTGGTACGTTGTAGTGGTCATCAGAGTTTTGTGGTGGCTGATATTCCTGGACTTATTGAAGGTGCAGCTGAGGGGGCAGGCCTAGGCATGCGCTTTTTAAAGCACCTAGAGCGTTGTCGTGTGCTGTTGCACATGGTAGATATCTTGCCTGCCGATGAGACAGATCCTGCTGATAATGCCGATATTATTATTAATGAGTTAGTACAATACAGCGACGCTGTGGCCAATAAACCACGCTGGTTAATCTTTAATAAGCTCGATTTGGTGTTAGAAGAAGAAGCAGAAGCTATTATTGAGCGTGTGATCAAGCATTTAGACTGGCAAGGTCCGGTATTTCGTATTAATGCCATTAGTAAAGACGGCACCCAAGAGCTGACCGAAGCGCTTATGGACTTTTTAGAAGCCAATCCGCGTACTCAACAAGAGTTAGAAGCTGCACGTGAGCCGGTTAACTTTAAGTGGGATGAATACCACGAAAATACACTGAATGATCAGCTAGAATTAGCGGATGATGAAGACGACGATGATTGGGACGATGAAGAAGACGACGGTCACCTTGTGTATACGCGAGAGTAATTTATGTTAGTTTCAATGATTGTGGCCATGGCGCGTAATGGCGTGATTGGCAAAGATAATACTATGCCGTGGCATTTGCCGGCTGATTTGGCGTATTTTAAACAAACCACACTGGGTAAACCCATAGTGATGGGGCGTAATACGTTTAATTCTATCGGTAAACCTTTGCCTGGGCGGCGCAATGTGATTGTGAGTCGTAGCTTAACGCAAGCGCCAGCTGGCACAGAGGTGGTAGACTCACCAGAAGCGGCGTTGGCGTTATTGCAGGATGAAACTGAGGTGATGATCATGGGGGGCGGTGCACTATATCAAGCTATGCTGCCCTTTACTCAGCGTCTTTATCTCACGCTTATAGAGGCAGAGATAGAAGGAGATACGTATTTTCCTTTTCACGTTGCCGATTGGCAGTTTCAGTATGAAGAAATGCGATTAGCTGATGATCGCAACCAGTACGATTGCCGATTTCAAATCTATGAAAAGGCTAAGAGATAGCGCCCAGCGCCGAGCACCAAGCTAGAGCGCTTGGTGCTCGGCGCCATGTCTTACGCGTATACTGGGCAGGGGGTGGCGATACGCTCGCCGGTTTCCCAGCACAGTAAGGTCATACTTCCTCCCCACACACAGCCGGTATCTAGCGCATAAACATTTTCAACTTCACATTGACCCTCTAACGCCGCCCAATGGCCGAAGATCAGTGGCGGATCTTGGTGATCCTCGCGCAAGCTAAACCAAGGTACTAGCTGAGCAGGCGCATCGCTTAAGCTCGCCTTATGGGCAAAATCTAATTGGCCGTTAGTATGACACAGCCGCATACGGGTAAAGGCATTAATAGTGAAGCGTAACTGCTCAATATCTGAAAGTTCAGTGTGCCAAGCATTCGGCTCATTGCCATACATTTGTGCCAAACGCTCTTTATAGTGTGCTGAGCGTAATTCAGTTTCGGCACTGCGCGCAGCCTGTCTGGCTTGCTCAATATTCCATTGCGGTGGAATGCCGGCATGAGTCATTACAAACTCAGGCTCATGAGGGCTATTTGCTATTGATGTAGACGAGGGAATGGCTTGTGTATATTCAACTAACAAGGGTTGCTGGCGTAACCAATAAAGCAGATCACGCCCGTCGGCTGCTTGTAAAATAGGACTAATTTTATCAGCGGGATTGGGTTTACCAATACCGTTAGCGACCGCTAATAGATGTAAATCGTGATTGCCCAGTACAGTAGTGGCTGCATTGCCTAACGCCATTACGCGGCGTAAGCAGCCAAGGGAGTCTGGGCCACGTGCAACAAGATCGCCGGTTAGCCATAAATGATCCCGAGAAGGGGTAAAACCCACGTTGGCAAGTAGCCAGTTAAGCTCACTCAGGCAACCTTGTAGATCGCCAATAACATAGTTAGCCATCAGTGAATGAGGTTAGGTAACGCAAGACGAAAAGGCGCGATGGGGGCATCAAACTCTTGGCCATCTTCTTGGCTTAGGGTGTAGCTGCCTTCCATAACGCCTACTTCTGTTGCCAGGCTCACACCACTGGTATAAGTAAATTCGGTACCCGGTGCTATTTTAGGCTGCTCGCCGACCACACCGCTGCCTGCCACTTCAATTTTTTTGCCGTTAGCATCGGTAATTATCCAGCTTCTGCTGATTAAGGTGACCGGCTTTGTACCTTTATTGGCAATGGTAATGGTATAGGCAAACACATAATTTTGCTCATCGGGCGTCGAGCGCTCAGCTAAATAATGTGGCACAGTCGTAATGTGAATAGCATCGGGAGTCATGATTATTCCTTGCGTTTGGCCAAGGCATTAGCCAAAACAACGTACTGCACTAATGCGAGTTGTTCTGGTCGTGCCGAAGGGTCTAGCCCAAGTTCGGTTAGCTGCTCTATACTAAACAGATGACTTAGGCTGTTGCGGATGGTCTTGCGTCTTTTACCGAAGGCATCGGCAGTAATACGCGATAAGCAGCGAATATCGTCTACCGGATGAGGGGGCGTTGCATAGGGCAAGAGTTTAACCACGGCCGAGTCAACTTTAGGGGCAGGCTTAAAAGCCTCTGGGCCCACTTCTAGCACGGGGACTACTTGGCAATAATATTGTGCCATGACACTCAGGCGACCGTAAGTTTTGCTACCCGGGCCTGCGGCTAAACGATTAACCACCTCTTTTTGCAACATAAAGTGCATGTCTTCTACACAGGCTGCAAACTCAAACAGATGAAACATCAGCTGTGTTGAAATGTTGTACGGCAAGTTGCCAAATATTTTTAGCTTTTTGCCAGGCTCTTGTAATTGGCTAAAATCAAACTTCATGGCATCGGCTTGATGAATAACAAGCTTCTCTTGTAAGAAAGGATGCGTGGCTAAGCGGGCTGCCAAATCACGGTCTAACTCCACTACATTCAATTTTTCTATGCGATCGCATACAGGACCTGTGAGAGCCCCCAGACCCGGGCCAATCTCAACCATGGTAAAATCATTCGTCGGATGGATTGCATCTACAATTTGGTCAATAACATAATCATCGTGCAAAAAGTTTTGACCAAAACGTTTACGGGCTTTGTGCCCTTGGTGAACCTTACTATTCATCGCGTTTTCTTATCATATCAATGGCTTGATTAAGTGCGCACAGCATACTGCCCGCATCGATTTTGTCGGTTCCGGCTATTTCTAATGCGGTACCGTGATCTACAGAGGTACGAATAAATGGCAGACCCAACGTAATATTCACCGCTTGGCCAAAGCCTATATATTTAAGTACCGGTAAACCTTGATCATGGTACATGGCCAAATACGCATCGGCATTTTCCATATACTTAGGTTGAAATGCCGTATCGGCCGATACTGGGCCTATCAGCTCCATGCCTTCGGCTCTAAGAGTATCGAGAGTTGGAATAATAATATCCAGCTCTTCGCGCCCTAAGTGCCCGTCTTCTCCGGCATGGGGGTTGAGGCCACACACATAAATGCGCGGATTAGGTAGCGCAAATTTACTCTGTAACTCGGCATGAAGAATACGGATAATTTTGCTTAAACGGTCTTCAGTAATGGCCTTAGCCACATACGCCAGCGGAATATGCGTGGTGACTTGTGCTACGCGTAAACCGGGCGCGGCAAGTAACATGACGACGTCAGGTACATTGGCTTGTTGGGCAAAAAACTCGGTATGACCACTAAAAGACACGCCCGCTTTATTAATAATACCTTTATGCACAGGGCCAGTGACTACGGCGGCAAATTCGCCACTCATATTACCGTCAGACGCTCGCTTTAGCGTTTCAAGTACGTATAAACCATTAGCCTCATCTAACACGCCTGGTTTGGCTGGCTTAGCCAATGTCACCGGCGCTATAGTTAGCGTGCCAGCTCGTTGTGGTTGCGGCGCTTTATCTGCTTGATAAGGAATAAGGATTAGCGATTTACCTAACGCCTTAGCTCGGCCCTGAATGAGCTCAGGATCAGCAATCACGACCAGTTCTACTGGCCAATCTTGTGCGGCTAACGCCAGCATCAGCTCTGGGCCAATGCCGGCGGGCTCGCCGGGTGTTATTGCTATACGTTTACAAATCACAGGTCACCGTTTGATAATTGGGTGTCGACAATACGGATATAGGCTTCATCCTTGAGCTCGTCCAGCCAAGTTTGCACTTCTTCACTAAAGCGACGGTTAAAAATAAGTTTATAAGCACGCTGTTCGCCGGCTTGTTCGGTGGCATCTGTAACGCGCTTATCTTCAAGCTTCACTAAATGCCAACCATGTTCAGAGCGAAAAGGCTCACTCAGCTCGCCAACTTTAAGGTGGCTCACTGTGTCACGAAAGCTGCTTACATACATGTCTGGTGCCGCCCAGCCAAGGTCCCCTCCGTTAATGGCAGAGCCTGGATCTTCAGAATATTGCTCCGCCAACTTGGCAATGGTTGCAGTGCCTGCCTTAATAGAGCGCGCAAAATCGTTCAGCATAGATTGAGCTTTGTCTTCGCTCAGAATAATAGAGGGCTTTAGCAAAATATGGCGTGCGCGCACTTCTACCGCTTGCACGGTTTGGGCTGTATCACCTTGCACATCAAAAATAGTTAAAATGTGCAAGCCGGCACCAGATCGAATAGGGCCAATAATATCACCCTTCTGATTATTCTTCACCGCTTCGCTAAATAAGGAGGGCATTTCATTGATGCCCATCATACCCCAGTCGCCACCTTCAAGTGCTTTAGGGCCAGCACTGTTAGCGATGGCGAGCTGGCGAAAGTCTTGCCCTTGCTGGAGTTGCTTAATCAATTTTTTTGCTTGAGTGTCTGCTTGACGAAGCTGTTGGGTGCTTGGATCGCTAGGCAGCGCTAATAAAATATTACCCACATGGTAACCTTGTTGAGCTTGGCCTTGTTCTTTAAGCATTTGCACGACTTGTTTTACTTCTTGATCAGAAATATTAATACGGCGGCGAACTTGGTTACGGGCCAACTCACTGAGTAAAATCTCGTTACGAATCTGATCTCTAAATTGACCATAGGTGATGCCTTGATCTTTGATACTCGATCGCAATTGCTCAGGTGTTTTGCCTTCGCTACGTGCCATATTCGTAATAGCTTGTTCTAATTGAGTATCAGTAATTTGCAGCCCTAAACGCTCAGCCAGTTGTAACTGTAAGCTTTCAAGAATCAAGCGATCGAGTGCCTGTTTGCGCAGGGCTTGTTCATCGGGTAAGGCTTGTTCTGCAGCGCTTGCGCTGTTTTTTACTTGGCTGACTAAGCCGCTTAATTGGCTTTCTAAGACCACGTCTTTATCTACTACAGCAACTACTTTATCAAGTAATTCAACCGCTTGGCTAGCCGTTGATAGCAAGCCTAGGCTGGCGGCAATCAATAGTTTTTTACATCTTTTATTCATGAAAAATCCTGTGTGCGATAAAAATTAATTATTTAAATTAAAGGGGCGATAGTAAGGTAATAAATTAGTACCGGGTGAGAAACTACCATCACCGGTAGCTAACGAACTTAATCCTTTAAGCTCAAATCGCAGACCAATCAAAGTTTCTTGCTCTACTTCACCTGGATTTGTTTGTTTGTATTCTTTTTGCGACTGTTCCCACACTAAGCTCACCGCCCAGCAGCAAGAGTCATAGCGCAGACCTATCAGAGTATCGATGTTGCGATTGAGTTCAATATCTCTGTAATAGCCGCCTATGAGACGCCACTGAGGATCCAGTGGCCAAGAAAAAGTCCCCCCTAACTGATTAAGATCGTCATCTAAATCGGCATCAGTAAAATAGGTTTGATTTAAGTGACGAAACCCCAGCTGTGCCAGCTTGCCTTGATTGTTGTATTCCAAGGTAATATTAGCCGCAGCTAAGCGTTTATTACGGGTATCTTGCTGGGCTTCGGTATGCACAAACCAGTTGTTATCTATATTGAGGTCACCCTCAAAAGTTAAAAACGAGCGCTTGGGATCGCTGATCTCATCATTATGCTTAGGAAATAACTGCACCCGAGGCGAGATAAAGTTATAGGTTTGGGCAAGAGCCAAACGCAACCGTTCAACGCTTTCAGCATCATAAATACGGCTGGTAAAACCAGCAGTAATTTGATTGGCATCATTAATGCGATCTAACCCTGCATAGCGGCGATCACTAAATAGGCTGTAATAATCTTGGCGCATATCTGTGGTGTCGTATAGGCCAATATTATCTTGGTCTTTAAAAGGCACATACAGGTATTGCAGCTGTGGCTCTATGGTTTGGGTAAAGTCTTGCTCAAACCATTGGGTTTCTCTATCAAACACCAGAGTACCGTTGAGTCGAAAACGCGGCAGAAGGCGATCCACGCTGGAGTCCAGGCCGTCGGTGGTAAACCCCAGACCGTTGGTGTTCTGATCCCCATAATAGCTTGATAAGGTATCAGGAATATCTTGCTCATAATGGGTGTAGTAAGCGCCAACATCGGCCGTTAGTTGAGCGCCGGGTTGGTTAATAACCGAATACACCAGCTTAGGTTCAATATGAACGCGAGTGGCTTCATACACTTGGTCTGCGTCATTTTTAAACTGGGTAACTTCACTGTTGAGCCCTAAATCAACATCGCCAAAACCTCGATAGCTGGTTAGCGCTAGGCTTGGGGCTAACTGGAAAGGCATGGTATTTAAATTTGTTTTTAAGATCTGATAGTCACGAATTTCGGTGGTTAATTGCCAATGCTTATCATAGTAACCCCCGCGAAATGACTGCATAAGTTGATCATCAACAATTTGACCTACCGGTGGGGAAAAATCATCGAAGTACTCTTTATCCCAATCGGCCACTTTGGTGTAATCGGCACTGGCACGCCAGTGGCCCGCATCATCAAAGCGGGCATTATGGCGCCAATTAAATAACCAACGGTGATCATCTCGCCACCGAGTCTCATTTAACTCGTCGTCGCTCGATAAGTACTCACCATATAAAGTGCCACTTTGGCCTGCTGTTGGGAGGTAACGAAACTCCAACTGCGCCATAGTACCGCGTTTTTTCATATAGCGTGGCGTAAATGTGGCGTCGTAATTAGGAGCAATGTTCCAGTAATAAGGCAGGCTAATGTCGGTGCCGTTATCGCCGCCAAATTCAAAACTTGGGTATAAAAGCCCACTTTGACGTTCGTCTTTAACCGGGAACTTAATATAGGGAAAATAAAATACCGGTACATCGCCCAGCCACAATACCGCATTCCAAGCTTCGCCAAATACTTCATCTTGCTCAACCTGCACCGAGCTGGCTTTTAACTGCCATGCTTCCCCATCGGGTGGGCAAGTAGTATAGCTGGCCCCTTTTAAGTCAACTTGGCTAGTATTGTCACTTAAACGTACTTGTTTGGCATGCCCGCGACCAGGCTCTCCATGAAACTGATAATTTGCTTCATCAAGTTGAGTGTCTTTACTGGTCAGATTACCCGTGAGGCGCTGTTGGCTGTCTACGGTAATAGCACCGTCAGTATAATAAATATTACCTTCTGCTAGCACATCTTTGCTGAGTTGCTCTAATTCAAGGTAATCGGCACTGAACTTGCGTTGAGCTTGCTCTACTTGTACATCACCACTATAGACAACTTTACCATCTCGGGTGGCATCTAGGGTCTCTGCTGTGACGGTAATGGGCGCATTATTACCCTGGCCAGAAGACATGCCCGAACTAGGGGCAGAGGGTGACACTACTTTTAGCGGAACATGACTAAAGCAGCGACTAAAATTGAAGGCGGCTTCCTGGGTAGCAGCTGTTGTTTCTTGAGTTTGGGCCTGAGAGAGGCCTGATAGCAACAATAGCGGTAAACCGATAATCCGTATTCTCATGGGGTTGACGCTCGCATCTGTGTGGCGACACCGCCTTCTATGGCTAGTTGAGCTTTGGGTGTCATTACTTTATGGTATCTTGCTATGATAAAGCATTCTTGCGGTCAGCACTATGACCCTGCTTTAATGGTATTTTCATTTAGGACTGCGTTCATGCGTTTCACTGCAATCTATTGGTTTTTGCCTTCGGTATGCTCTTGTGTTGCCCGTTTTCCTACTGCTTCAATAGATATGGCTGAAGGATAATTCATGTTGGCTCACATTAAGGGAAAGTTAATCGGCTTTGCATTTGGTTTTTTAATTGGCAATTTACCCGGGGCGCTCTTGGGGTTGTGGTTAGGTCATATTGTTGACAAAAAACTGGCTAATGCATGGGTATTTAATAAAAGTGCACAATCAGAGTTTTTGTATACCACGTTTGCGACTATGGGGCACATGGCTAAGTCGAGCGGGCAAGTATCTAGTGAAGAGATTCGCCTAGCTGAACAGTTAATGAATCAGTTACGCTTGCAAGGTGAACAACGAGTTCAGGTACAAAATGCCTTTCGCGAAGGCAAGAGCGTTGATTTTCCGTTGCAAGATACGTTGCGCCGTTTTCGGGCGCGAGTGAAAGACAGCCGTAACTTATTGCGCTTTTTTATGGAGGTGCAATTACAGCTAGCCTTTGCGGATGGTGAGCTACATCCTGCTGAACATCGTTTATTATTAATGATAGCGCGAGAACTGGGTTTTTCTGAATCGGAGCTGGCGCAGTTACTGGCTTTTGCCGAAGCACAGTTGAACGGAGCACATCAAGGTTTCCATCAAGGTGCGGGGCAAACCGGTGGTCGACAGCAGCAACCCCCCGCCGACAGACTGCGTGATGCATATCGTATTCTTGAGGTGGCCGATGATGCCGACGATACCGAGGTAAAACGTGCTTATCGTCGACAAATGTCTAAACATCACCCCGACAAACTTGCCTCTCAAGGCTTACCTAAAGAGATGATGGAAATGGCCAAAGAAAAAGCTCAAGATATTCAACAAGCTTGGGAAACCATTAAAAGTGTACGCAATATAAAATAAAGTACAGCTTTAAGTCGTAAGCTAGAAGCTGGAAGTTAAAAATAACACTAACCATAAAACCCCGCTGTTAGCCTAAGAGCTACAGTGGGGTTTTTTGCTTTTTGTAACATGTTTGTTTTTCAGGACCTGTGTTTTTCTTCCCGCTTAAAGCTTATCGCTTCCGGCTTTCTTTTAAACCAGTCTATTTTGTGCTTTTCCCGCCACAAAGGCTTCTATATTATCAATCAGTTGACTGGCCAGACGCTGCATAGAAGCAAGGCTTGCCCAAGCAACGTGGGGCGTTAATATAAAGTTAGGATAGGCCAATGCCTGCATTAATGGGTTATCTACTGCTGGTGGCTCGTCGGTGACAACATCAAATCCGGCGCCTCCAATAATTTGCTGGGCTAACGCCCGTAATAAAGCAGTTTCATCAACCAAGCCGCCACGGCCAACATTAATTAATAAAGCATCGTCTTTCATTAGCTTAAACTCAGCCTCACCAATTAAATGCCGCGTTTGGATATTAAGTGGGCAGTGTAAGCTAATCACATCAGCTTGCTCTAATAAGGTCTCAAAACTTACTCTACCCGCAGTTGCAATTTGGCCCTTGCGTGCTGCGACTAACACCTTCATGCCCAATGCTTGTGCCATTTTCTCTAAATCTTTAGCAATGGTGCCATAACCTATTAAGCCTAAGGTTTGACTAGCTAAATCGCGTATGGGGTAGTCAAAATAACAAAACTGTCCGCTTTGCTGCCAGCGCCCCTGAGTAATAGAGTAACGATAGGCATGTAAATTACGATTCAAGGCCATTATTAATGATAAGGCATGCTCTGGTACCGAGCTTTTACTGTAATTACGTACATTACATACCGCAATATCTGCTTGTTGGCAGGCATCAAGATCCACGTTATCACTGCCAGTGGCAGCTAAGGCTATGAGTTTGAGTTTAGGTAACTGTGCCAGCATGTCTGCAGTTAAAGATACTTTATTTACCAACACAATATCAGCATCGGTTAAACGCTGCACCACCTGCTCTGGGGAAGTATCATCATAAGCTTGCCACTGATGAACAAAGTTAGGGCGGCGAAGATGTGCTTGATGCGGTAGCGTTTTTTGATCGAGAAAGACGATCTTCATTGTATTGCTCCTTTAAATATTGCGGGGCGCTAGGGGGCAGAGGTAACCAACCAAGACGAACCAACCAGCCTGCTATTTGTTTATTTAATATCCTTGAGCCATTAAAGTGCTGCACTGCATAGCCAGCTTTTTCGCGTTGTTTTAATTGCTGTTGGCGACGCTGCTGATTATGCCAAGTTAAAGGATTATCTGGGCGACTGTATATATCAAGGATAGGGTAGGGGCTGCGCGCCAAACTAATAGCCAACATTTTTTGCTCGCTAGACTCACGGGGTAAAGCATCAAATAAAATTAAGGCGTGAGGGGCAGTAACGGCTTCACTATCAACTAACTGCTGATACCAAATACTGGCACTGCCCTGTGTGAGCACAACCAAGGGGCTGATAGTTTTTTTTAATTCGGTGACGGCATGAGTAGTCTGTGCGTCACTTACTAAAAGAGGCTTGGGCAATACACGGTTAAGCTGCTCTGCCCATTGCGACAGCCACTGGCTGTGTGACGTTGAAATTTGCTCGCTGCTAGGATCAAATAGCAGCTGTTGAGGGGCGGGCTCCAGTAATAATACTTGCCAGCCTCGTTGTTGCCATTCTTGTGCCACAGGTAACCAGCGATGTGTTTGCTTGAATTCGGGCCAAATAAGTAAGGTACCGACTGGCGTACTGGGGGCGTGATAATGTAACAGGTGAGCTGAGGGTTGATATTGATCCATGCTCGCCCAATAAAGCTGTGCCTGACTAGAGGCCGAGATAAGTAGGGCAGCCAACAATGCGCCACCGGTCATCATCCGTGATGTGCGGTTAAGTTGCTTGCTGTATGTCCACATTTGCGGCTCCTATTATACCAAACACACTAAATAATCGATCTATTTAAATACAGTATGAAAGAGGAAACAGAGTCACCTCCCTCGACACGCCATAAACCCATCCATGGGGGCT
>NZ_JBQDEX010000022.1:0-26635 GCF_052084945.1 Oceanisphaera sp. | reverse complement strand
CGAGCCCCCATGGATGGGTTTATGGCGTGTCGTGGAAGGTGACTCTGTTTCCTCTCGGTCCAGCTTTAAATCAGATCACATTTCTACTTAGATTGGTGTTACCAATAAATCTCTGTTCAGATCTCACCCCTATTTTCCGTGTTCTTCCGTAGCGCCAGTGTGTTGATGTCGTCTTTCTGGGCGCGATTGCTGGATGGTGCTGTTAAAGCTTACCGGGCTTAAAACTGTCAACGGCAATGGCTTGGCGGCGTAGCGCATCTGCGTGTTTTAGTTGGCTCACCTCATCATCATTAATAATGTGCTGCGCTTTACCTTGAGTGAGCAGCTCATCAAAAGATAACTTGCGTGCTAGGGTGCCGTTTTTTTGTGCCTGATGTAGCTTTTTCTCAATGCCTTGTACTGCCACCATGGCCAAGAAGGCCGCTTCTACTTCCCCTAAGCCTGGCTCCTCGGCGCTTGGCACATAACATAAATGCGTTAAGCGCTGACGAATACCTGAATCCGGTGTCATTAATAACTGACTAATCCCATGAGCATGTTTATCTAATGATTTTTTATAGCGATTACCTAACGGAAAAATTAATGTTTTTAATGTTGTTGCCACCCCACGATTGGGGAAGTTCGCAAAAAAACCATCAAGCGCTTCGCCTATTTGGTGCAAGTTATGGGTTAATGCATAATGCACAAAAGGCAGCTCATCTTGTGGGCGTCCGTTATCTTCAAAAAACTTAAGGGTCGCACTGCCTAAATACAGGTGACTCAGTACATCCCCAAGTCGTGCTGAGATCATTTCTTTACGCTTAAGATCTCCGCCTAATATCAACATCGACATATCGGCACACAGCGCTAATGCCTTACTCATGCGTGTTAATTGGCGATAATACACGGCAGTGTCACCCGACACAGGAGCACGATTAAAACGCGCGCCGGTTATCCCCTGCCACAGGGCACCAAACACATTACCAGTGGCAAAGCCTATGTGTTTAAACAATAAGCTATCAAACTCATCTAAGCCCGCAGCTTCATCTGGGTTCGCAGCCGACTCTAACTCTTTTAATACATAAGGGTGGCAGCGGGTGGCTCCTTGACCAAAAATCATTAAATTACGGGTAAGAATATTGGCACCTTCTACGGTAATGGCCACCGGAATCCCCATATAGTTATGGGCCAAATAGTTCTTAGGCCCCATTTGAATAGCCTTACCCGCATGCACGTCCATGGCATCATCTAGCACAGTACGTGCCATTTCTGTCATATGATATTTAGAGATGGCCGTAATAATGGCAGGGCTTTCTTTTAAATCTAACGCTTGTGCTGTTAAGCGACGAGTGGCTTCTAATTGATAGGTCAGACCACCAATGCGTGCCAAGGCTTCTTGCACCCCTTCAAATTTACCAATCGACAAACCAAATTGCTTACGCACATAGGCATAGGCACTGGTGCTGCGCACCGATAAATGACCGCTAGCCGTGCCTAGGGCGGGCAATGAAATACCTCGCCCCGCCGATAAACACTCAACCAACATCCGCCAGCCACGCCCCGCGTGTTCAGGGCCACCAATAATCCAACTCAGTGGAATAAATACGTCTTTACCGCGTGTGGTGCCATTTAAAAATGCCAGCCCCATCGGAAAATGACGGTCACCGACCTCAACACCAGGATGAGAAGTCGGGATCAGTGCACAAGTAATGCCTGGCGCTGGGTTATCACCCAGTAGGGCATCGGGGTCAAAGAGCTTAAAGGCCAAGCCTAATACAGTGGCTCTGGGGGCGAGTGTAATATAGCGTTTATCCCAATTAAGGCGAATGCCCAACACCTGCTCGCCATCATACTCCCCTTGGCACACCACACCTGAGTCAGGAATCGCACCTGCATCTGAACCCGCCTCAGGCCCAGTAAGGGCAAAACAAGGAACTTCATCCCCTTTGGCTAACCCTGGCAACCAGCGGTCTTTTTGCGCTTGAGTACCATAGTGCATAAGCAGCTCACCGGGCCCTAAAGAGTTAGGCACCATAACGGTTACCGCCGCACTCACACTGCGTGACGCAATACGCGCCACTATGGTGGAGTTAGCGTAGGCCGAAAAATCACGCCCGCCATATTCTTTGGGAATAATGAGTGAGAAAAAGCCTTGCTGCTTAATGTAATCCCATACCGGCTCGGGGAGTTCACGATCGTGGTTCACTATCTGATGGTCATCTAGCATGCCCAGTAGGGTTTCAACTTGGTTATCAAGAAAGTGTTGCTCTTCATCGCTTAAGCGAGAAGGCCCATAAGACAGTAGTTTTGACCAGTCCGGCTTGCCACTAAATAAGTCGCCATCCCACCATACTGAGCCCGCCTCCATGGCCTCGCGTTCAGTCACCGACAAGGGCGGCAAAATTTTTTTAAAGGTGGCAAAAGCTGGTTTGCTGATCCAATTTTTACGTAAACTCATGTTCCCACTCCTCATTAACCACTTGGGTTACTCAATAGGCTTGGCACCGACTCCGCTGGCAAGATACGGGATCATCTTGCGCACCAGCCCTTCAACATCAATGTTTTCATTAAAATCAGTTTTCGCAATATCGCGCAGCGCTTCACTAGACGCCATGGTGAACACCACTGTACCCAGCGTAAAGTGCAGCCGCCAAAATACGTCTGAAGAGGATAAACCGGGGGCCGCTTTTTTAATGGCTTGGGTAAAATTATTTAGCACTTGACCGTAATGATTCACAATAAACCAGCGCAAAAAGCCCTGATTATCAATATACCCTCGGCCTAGTAGCTGTAAAAAAATCGCAGGTCCTTGGCCGTGTATATTCGCCAATTGCATCAGTGGTGCAACAAAGCAGTTAAACACTTGGTGTAAAGTGACACTCGGTTGCGCCAGCAAGTGCAACAGTGCCGTGTCTGACGCTGGCATAAAAGTGGCTAAGTAGCGATCCATCACCGCCTTAATAAGATCTTTTTTTGAACCAAAATGATAATTAACCGAGGCTAGATTAACGCCTGCATCACCGGTAATCTGTCGTAATGAGGTATCACTAAACCCCTGCTCTGCAAATAGCAGCTCCGCAGCATCAAGTATCTTTTGTTTGGTTTCTTTTTTAGCCACAGGCACCTCAAATAAAACAACTGTTTAAAATTTACGTTTCATATACCAAACTTGTCAAGCTAAATCACCAGCGCCAGCTTAAGGTGAGACCTCAACACCTTATTTTTATAAAATTATCATTTTTTTTGGGAACTTTTTGCCATGAGCCCACTCTGATATATTGCCACTGTAATAAAGCACTAAGTTCGCCCAGCACTGCTGGGCATTTTTTTGTCTCGCATTTAGCGTCGATACCCCCCTCTCTTTAAGAGGCGGTTAGTAAAATGAGTGACTTATCACCTTAGCGTTAAATCTTCATCACAGCATATAACAAAGAGAAACACCCATGGATTTGCATCAGGTACCCGCAGACGTAGCATTAGCGGTAGATTTAATAGAGCTATTAGAAGTGAATCAGGTAGAGGTAGAAACCGCCCTCAGCGCATTGGCTATGGTAAAGGCTGATTTTGAGCGTAAGCGAGAGAATCTCCTGAGAGATGAAGCAGACAACAGATAAGAAAACACCGCCTCACTAGGGCGGTGTTGGTATAAAAAACGGCTCAGATAAAGCGTACGTCTTTACGTCACAGTTTAGCGTTCATCTTCTAGGTAAGTATAACCTTCTAACCCTGCATTTAGCTCTTGGCGCATCATAGTACGGGCTGCTTCATCTAAATGAGGCTGATTTAATAGCGTCTCATATCGAGCATTAATAACCGTAGGGTCAATATCGACATAACGCAACATATCCGCCACTGTGCTACCACTTTTTACATCACTTACTACCACCTCGCCCTGACTATCTACCGACACCTCTGCGCTGTGGGTATCACCAAATAAGTTATGCATATCCCCTAATATTTCTTGATAAGCCCCCACTAAGAAAAAGCCAAGATACTGGGGCTGACCAGGAATAAACTCAGGCATAGGTAGTGTAGTCTCTACCCCCTGACCGTCTACATATTGATCAATGGCGCCATCAGAGTCACAGGTTATATCCAAAATAACAGCGCGGCGCCTAGGTGCTCTGTCTAAACCGCTAAGCGGTAATACTGGGAATATTTGATCAATCCCCCACGCATCAGGCAATGATTGAAACAGTGAAAAATTAACAAAACACTTATCGGCTAGCTTTTCATTTAGCTCATCAATAATCGGACGATGAGCACGATTAGTAGCACTCAGCTTAGACTTAATGCTTAAGCAAATATTTAAGTGAATTTCTTCAGCCCATGCTCGCTCTTCTAGAGTTAGCAACCCCATATTATATTGCTGATGCGCATCACTGAGCTCGGCGACTGTATCGTGATAAATTTCGAGTAAGGGCGGATCCTCTTGGTCCAGACCTTGCCATGTTTTCCAAATATTATGCAGTAGCAGTGCCGTACCTTCAGCAGGAGCCTTAGCTTGCTGTGGCTTAGCCGATTCGATGCTGATCACATCAGAAATTAATACCGCATGATGCGCAGTTATGGCCCGCCCAGACTCACTGATGATCAGTGGGTGGGGCAAATCAAACTCACGACATACATCACCAATGCCCCACACCACATTATTAGCATATTCACGTAAGTTGTAGTTAGCCGAGCATTCGCTTTGCGAACGAGTGCCTTCGTAATCAACGCCAAGCCCCCCACCCACATCAACAATGTTAATTGGGACACCTAGGCGGCGCAATTCACCATAAAAACGGCCACATTCACGTATCCCTTTTTGGATATCCCGAATATTGGCAATTTGTGATCCTAGGTGAAAATGCAGCAGCTGCAACCAATGCAAACAGTTAGCTTCTCTTAGCTGCTTAATCAAATTCAATACATGCGCGGCACTCAGGCCAAATTTTGATTTTTCACCACCACTAGACTGCCACTTACCCGCACTTTGTGATGCTAAACGCGCCCGCACGCCAAGCCGAGGCTCAACATCTATGCACTTGGCTTCTTCCATCACCATGGCCAGCTCAGAGAGCTTTTCGATCACAATATAAACTTGATGACCCATTTTAGTGCCTAGCAAGGCGAGTCGAATATACTCTTTATCTTTATAGCCATTACACACAATCACCGACTCAGTTTCGTGACTGTGTGCCAGTACGGCCAACAGTTCAGGCTTTGAGCCCGCCTCTAACCCCAAACGAGGCTTGTCTTTATAGGCTTTGGTCACTGCATCTAGCACGCCACGCTGCTGGTTTACCTTAATGGGATAAACGGTAAGGTAATCGCCTTGGTAGCCATATTCATCAATCGCCTCATTAAAAGCGCTAAATAACGCATCAATGCGACTTTTAATAATGTCAGGAAAGCGTAATAGCACAGGAGCGGCATAACCGTCTGCTTTTAGCTGCTCTACTACATCAGATAAAACAATACTGGCATGTGGGCGAGACTTATCGGGAGTGACAATCACTTGCCCTTGTTCATTTAGATGAAAAAAGCCAGCACCCCAGTAAGGTAGGTTGTATATTTTGAGTGCGTCATTGGTGGACCATTCGGCCATATTCTTTGCCCCCTTTATAGGTAAGGGCCACAGAAACCCACCCCAATAGAGGGTGGAAACGTTACATTATTGATGCCCATTGGCGCATGGCATTTTAGCGACGCGATTCTACACAGAGCCGTGGCGGCTGACTAGCAAAAAACGCATTTATTACACTTTTTTTACCTGTTTTTTTCGCTTACTCATTAACGGTCGTTATGGCCTAAATCTCGCTCTGGTGCAATATGATCTCGCAGCCGTTGCTTAATAACTTTGGCTTCAGGAAACCCTTCATCAGCAAGGCGACACCAGATTAATTGGCCATCTACTATAATTTGAAATTGCCCCTTTTCGCCGGGGATTAAAGCCACCTCTCCCACCTCATCGGTAAAACTGGACAATATCTCTTGTGCAAGCCATGCCGAACGTAATAACCAGCGACACAAAGAGCAGTAACGAATTTCCACTCTGGGCTTAGTGGTATTTTGGAGCGTCATTATATTCCCTTACAGATCAAGTCCTATTGAAAATGCAGCCATACGCCATACATCTACACTCCCCCTCTAAATAAGGCCTGTATAGGTATACAACTTCAAGACACTGTTCTTAAAGCCTGCAGCGTACTGGTTTACGGTTTAAAGCTCCTAGCAGAGCTTCAACGTACCACACCACTTAAAAATTCGTGGCGCGTTTCGGCTCGACTTTTAAAGATGCCCCCCAAAGAAGTGGTAGTGGTACTACTGGTCGCATCCATCACGCCACGTGCTTTTACGCAATAGTGGGTGGCACTGATGCTTACGGCTATATCATCAGACTCTAATAGGGTTTGCAAGGCGACTAACACTTGTTGTGTAAGTCGCTCTTGTACTTGAGGACGACGAGCAAAGAATTGCACGATACGGTTAATTTTTGACAAACCAATTACTTTTGAGCGAGGAATATAGGCGACGGTCGCGGTGCCATCAATGGTCACAAAATGGTGCTCGCAAGTGCTGGTCAGTGTGATATCACGCACTTGCACCATTTCATCGACTTTCATCTTATTGTCGATCAAGGTAATTTTAGGGAAATAGCTGTAATCTAGACCTGAAAAAATTTCACGCACATACATTTTAGCGATGCGCTGCGGTGTTTCGGTTAAGCTGTCATCAGTTAAATCGAGCCCTAACACATCCATCATCTCGGTCATTAAGCCGGTAATACGCGTTTGCTTTTCATCAAGCGTTAGGTTGTTGCCTTTCATTGGCGTTTCTAAGCCGCGCCTTTCAAGGGCAGAGCGGACTCGAATGGCGGCATCACTCAAAGCAGTCATGGTGGTTCCTGTTAAAGAAATAAGAGACAAAATACGATGGCAAGAATGGTAGTGCATTTGCCGCCTATAAGGAATGCCAGATTAGCGACCTTAACCTAGCAAGTAACTGTCATTATTGGCTGCCCGTGATTGAGAAAGGCTCCCAGACCGATTACCTTATGTTAAGCGCACTTAACCATTTTTAGGTCGAGCCATTCCCCTGGCTACTCACAAACGACCCTATTGGAGGAAGTACAATATGACGACATTTGATCCCTGTAACCAACCCAGTTTACGCCCCTACCTCGACGCCAAGCAAGAAATGCTTAATCAGCTAGATAAAGTGAACAAAAATGAACTGGTCGGTTTGGATAAGCTACTAAATCGGGTGTTAGCCGACGACCTTCACTCTCCGATTGATGTCCCCTCTTTTGCCAATTCCGCCATGGATGGTTACGCCCTGCGCGCCACAGATGCAGTTGAAGGTGCCGCGCTTACCCTAGTGGGTACTAGCTTAGCGGGCCACCCCTTTAATGGCCAAATTGAAGCTGGTGAGTGCGCGCGTATTATGACCGGAGCAGCCCTGCCATTGGGAGCAGACACTGTGGTGATGCAAGAAAACTGCCGCTCTGAGCATAACGTGATTTACCCAAGTGGCTCTATTATTAAAGGGCAAAACGTGCGTTTTGCTGCCGAAGATATGGCACAGGGCGAGCGGGTCTTTACAGCAGGCACACGTATTAATGCCCGGGTACTCGCCATTTTATCTTCTTTAGGGTTAGAACAACTGTATGTGCAACGCCCACTGACGGTGGCGGTATTATCAACCGGCGATGAGCTAAAAACACCCGGCCAATTATTAGGCCCGGGGGATATTTATGACTCCAACCGCATTGGAGTTAGCGCCATGCTGCAACGCTTGGGGGTAAACGTACTTGATTATGGCATCATCAAAGATGACCCCGATGTGATCCGCCAAACATTAATCAAGGCCGCCCAAGAGTCAGACGCCATTGTGACCTCTGGCGGCGTGTCGGTGGGCGATGCTGACTATATTAAGCAAGTATTAGAGGATATTGGCCATATTGGCTTTTGGAAATTAGCGATTAAGCCAGGCAAACCGTTTGCATTTGGTCATATCAACGGTTGCCCTTTCTTTGGCCTGCCCGGTAATCCTGTCTCTGCCGCAGTTACCTTTCATTTATTAGTTCGACCGGCACTGGCCAAACTCATGGGTGAGCCTGTGCCGTCACCCGTTACTTTACAAGCCACAGCCTTAATGCCCTTTAAGAAAAGTGCTGGGCGAATGGACTTTCAGCGCGGCTGTGTGAGTACTCAAGCCGATGGCAGCTTAGGCGTTGTGGCTGCAGGCGCACAAAGCTCGGGGGTTTTTAGCGCCTTGGCCCAAGCCAACTGTTTGTTACATTTAGAACAAGACCGCACCGATGTAGCCAAGGGTGAACACGTTACCTTAGAGCTCATTGATGGCTTATATTGGTAAACCATCAGGTCATTACTCATCCGTTTGCGGGCAAGTGATGACTTGCCCGCTATGAGTGAGTAAAGGAGGTTAGTAAATGCGGTTCAACGTGACGCCGGTTTCAGGTAAGGCCGTTAGTATGGGTCGGCGGTCTTGCACATAATCAATCAATGCTTGGGCATCAGCGTTGCAGCTCACGCCAAGGTGTTGGCAATCTAGCGCTTGTTCTTGATAGTGAACGGCTATGGCACCTTGCTCATTTTTACTTAGCCGTGATACCGAGAACGCGGTGAGTTCACCTTGCACATAAGCTAAATCCAATCTGTCTGTTTCTGCTTGCTGAGCTTCAAACAACGTATCCCACCCATCATTACCTGAAGCATGATAGCCCGTTAGCACGACCTGATAGCGCGCATCAGGAGTAATGCGTTGCCACTGCCCTTGATGTAAGTATTCAATATTAGCTAAATAACCACGACCACGACTCGTTTCATTAAAGGTGTAACGCAAACCGCCGCCATAAGGAAACTGACCTGCATGACCATTAGCGCCAATAGCGCCATTAATGGTTTCTAATAATAAGCGCGTTACCTCACGGCCAGTAAGAGAGACCAGGCTCACCGCATTCACAAACGGCAATATATCTAGCCCTACATGCCCTTCTTTTAATTCTCCTGCTTCAATGCTGTTACGCACCGCACCCGCAGCCACCAACGAAAAGTCAACCTCTCGTCCACTCACGCCACGCACCTTGGGCGTATTAGCCCAATACAACTGGCTTGCTGCCACTAAGGGCGCGACTTGAGAGCCTTTATTGGCAAAAGGTACCCGTACATGTTGCAACGGGGACGGCACATGTCCAATAACGGCCCCGTATGTACGAAGTAAGTCAGGACGGTAAGCTTCATCAATATAAGCCCGTAAGTCCGGATCTTCGTCTACTAAGGCCGCATTAGGCTGCTTGGTAATAAAGTCGGCAATACGCTCTTGTTCAGCGTCTGCCAGCTGGTGTTTATCTGTTCGACGCACATCATTGTAAAAAATCTTATCTACTAGCAAGGTATTAGTGCCCTCACACTGGGTTACTTGCCCCTCTAAATTAAAGGTGACGGTCAATTCGCCCATTGCCTGAGCAAACTTACCCGCTTGCACCACGCAACTGCTACCAAGACCATCAGGGTTCGTAAACTGTTGCGCGTAAGGTGCCGCTTTCTCCCAGCCTAGCTCACTAAAATCACCTAATAATGAATGCGAATGCCCCCCTACAATCACATCAATGCCGTTGACCTTTTCGGCTAACTGTTGGTCTTTATCTAACCCTAAATGCGTTAACGCAACAATATGCTTAACACCCTGTTGAGTTAGGGTATCTACTGTTTGTTGGGCACTGGCAAGTTCTTGCTTAAATTGCGCTTGGCCAATGTTAGGCGCAATCGTTGCCATATCTTCTAACACTAACCCCATTACTGCGACCACAGGATATTTTCCGGCATCTTCTACATTGTCTATGCGCTTCTTTTTACCGCCTTTGAACGCATATAATACATAGGGGGTTAAGTTTTCAACAGCCTGCAAATCACTATCTTGGCCCACATCTAAATTAGCCGCGACAATAGGGAAGGTCACTCCGTCAATAAAATCACTTAGTCGCTGATTATTAAGATCAAACTCATGGTTGCCCAGTACCATGGCATCTAATGGCAGCTGATTTAACAGATCTGCGTTCATTGCGCCTTCATTTAGCTTAAAGTAACCACTGCCCTGCCAAGCATCGCCGGCATGTAATAGTAAAAATGGTTGTTCTGCTTGTGCAGCCTGCTGCTGAAGTTGCTTAGCATAAGACAATAAACGCGGGTGCCCCCCAACACGGGTATATAAGGTAGTGTCGTTTAACGTCAACTGCACATCACTGGGGTCAAAGTGTGAGTGCGTATCATTAATATGTGCCACAGTGAGGCTTAACGGTTGCTCGGGCTGCGAGCTGGCACACCCCGCCAAGGTTAAGGTTAATAAACCAGCGATTAAGGGTTTGTTCATGTCACTGTAAGCTCCAATAATGCATTAAACGGGGATAAGGTTACTGCTAAAGCCACAATAACAACCGAGATAATGAATGTGTTAACAATAATTGATGTGCAGCGCTGTTACTGAGCACTGCGCTCATCTAGTTGGGTTATTATGCTAGTGATTTTTCCATAATAAAACGGGTAAACTCTAAGTCACCTTTAACTAATTGCTCTTCTTCTACTAACCGATAGCCGCGCTGCTCAAACACAGGGCGCGATAACACACTGGCATCGGTACGCAGGCAGGAGACATTACGCCGACACGCCTCTTGTTCAATATCTTCACACAAACGGCCAGCAATACCGCGCCCTGCGTGGTCGCCCAGCACATACAAAAGTGCAAGGTGATCATCAGGATGCAAAGTAGCAAAGGCGACCGGTATTTGATTACAGGCCATTACCCGGGTATAGCCCTTTAACACTAGCGCTTTAAAGTCGGCGGCATATAAATACGGAAAAGCAGCCCAATACTCTACCTGTTCATTACTATAACCTCGGCGCCCTTGCTGCATAACGGCATCGTGATAAATAAGCTCAAGGCTACTGAGGTCAGTGTCTTTAAAATCTCTAATCAGATACATAACCGCTCCGATCGAATATCTGTTGTGCAAGTGAATAGCATATCTCGCAACTCGTTTTAATTCACCCATCCCTGCTAGTACCTTAGGCCATAAGTGCAAAGTGGCGGTCTATATCATTCCGCAAGATGCACCATAGTACCCAAAATGAATAGAAAGGAAGTGGCTTTGCTGATCATAGCAAAGCTAAGTGACACTATCTGCTTATGGACTGTCATTTTTATTAATTGATTATTATCCATACAATCTACCTCTAAGAGTAAAATCACCCTTCCCTCTTTTATTTTTATTCCTATCGGATATGCTGCTATATAGCCTTATACCATGCTATTAACTAATGAGATTTCATGTTTAAACAACACTCTTTAAGTGCACTCATATTAGGTACAGCGTTAACCGGCTGTGCCAGCCATGCCACTACGGTGTCAGCAACACCAACCACAAATACTCACCAAGCCACTGCAGTAAAAGCACCGGCCCCCGCCGCCCAACCGGCAGAATTGGCTGATTTTAAGACGTGGCGCAATAATTTCCGTAAAAAAGCTTTAGCTAAGGGCATCAAACCGGCTGTGTTTGATCGTGCATTTAAAGACGTTAACGTAAGCCAACAGGTGATAAAATTAGACGGGAACCAGGCAGAATTTACCCGCCAAATTTGGCAATATCTTGATACTGCCACCTCAGCGACGCGCGTCAGCACTGGTCGTGAGCAAGCACAAAAAAGAGCGGGTACGCTTAGCGCCATAGAAGAGCACTATCAAGTAGATGCCAATGTGGTGTTATCGGTGTGGGGTATGGAAACTAACTATGGATCTTATCGCGGCAATATCAACACCATTGCAGGTCTTGCCACCTTAGCGTTTGAAGGCAGGCGCCGTGACTTTGCCGAAAAACAACTTATTGCCGCCCTAACCATACTACAAGCGGGCGATGTTACCCCTGAGCGCATGCGCGGTTCATGGGCCGGCGCCATGGGACATACTCAATTTATGCCCACCAGCTATTTAGAGTACGCACAAGACTTTACCGGTGATGGTAAGCGCGATATTTGGTCTGAAGATCCTACCGATGCACTGGCTTCAACTGCCGCTTATCTAAAGCGCTTTGGCTGGCAACATAATGCACCTTGGGGTGTAGAAGTGAGCTTGCCGAAAGACTTTGACTATACCCAAGCTGATCAAAGTAATCGTCAGTCGGTCTCTGAGTGGCAAAAACAAGGCGTAACAACGGTAACCGGGCAGCCATTACCCGACTATGGCAAGGCCGCTATTTTAGTGCCCGCCGGCGCACATGGCCCCACCTTTGCTATTTTTAAGAACTTCTATGTGATCCGTCGTTATAACAATGCGACCTCTTATGCCATGGCAGTAGGACATTTAGCTGAAAAAATAGCCGGCGGTGGTGAATTCGTCGCCAAGTGGCCCAGAGATGAACGCGCCTTAAGCCGTAGCGAAAAGAAAGAGCTACAGCGTGCATTAACCGCCAAAGGCTTTAGCACCCAAGGTGCCGATGGTGTAATAGGGCCCAATACCATTAAAGCCATTCGTGCCTACCAACAATCTCGCGCGCAAGTTGCCGACGGCTACGCTAGCGCGTCGTTATTAGAGCAACTGAAGAAATAAAGCCATACGTCTAACGCGGTACGCTATAGCTATAAAGTAAGCGCTACGCCTTACGCTGACCGCCTTACGTTAAAGAAAAACACCGGCTTGTTTTTTGCGTAAAGCGGTCGGCGTAAAGCGTACCGCCGTCGGTGTGATGGATTGCCGCGTCGCTACGCTCCTCGCAATGACCCCTTCGGGTAGCTGTCAGCGATTAGCTACACAAATAATGCTGAACAAGTGGGCACACTGCACAAAGACATAGTCCTGCGTCGTAGCAGGAAGCCTTGCAGTTGCCCTTAACTTACAGCTGATCGCTGAAAGCTGACCGCTTTAACTGTTTGCGTATGGCGTACAGCGGATAACGTACGGCTATCTTTAGCTCTAGAACTTCACTCAACACTCATCCCTCACCACTCATCACTGTCTTTTAGCTCTGATCTCTATTTTTCCGTGTGCTTCTGTGTATTCCGTGGCAAAAAATGGTTAGGTTTAAAACCTACCGCAGAGCATGGGAACAAGAAGGTTTGCTATTTTTGTACAACGGTTAGCGTAAAGCGTACCGCTGTCTGTTAGTGCTATATGCTCAATTGTTAGCACTCATAACAAAATAGATTATAGCTCAGACGAATCTGCTGATAACATTGCACATTAACCACATAAATTACTGTTTACGGAGTAACCATGCTGCTGGTGTTATTTAATCTAGCTGTGTTTTTATTATTGATGCTACTGCTGGGTAAACTGGCCCGCAGCGGGCAGTCTCTTTCGCGTCAGGTATTAACTGGCTTAGTGTTTGGTGTTGCCGCCGGTTTTATTATGCAAGCCTTATATGATGCCGCGACCATTGCCGATACCCTAGAGTGGGTCAACATGGTGGGTTCAGGCTATGTGCGCTTATTAAAAATGATCGTGATCCCCTTGGTCTTAGTGTCCATTTTGGGGGCAGTGGCTCGCCTGCATAATGCCACTTCGTTAGGCAAAATTAGCGCATTAACACTGGGCGTCTTGCTGTTTACTACTGCCATTTCTGCGTTGGTCGGCGTATTTGTTACGCAAGCGTTTGGCTTAAATGCTGCTGATTTAGTGCAAGGGGCTCGAGAGCTGGCTCGTGCGGAACATTTAGAGTCACAAGTGGGCAATGTAGCTGATCTTTCCGTCCCTCAGTTAGTAGTATCGTTTATTCCTAGCAACCCCTTTGCCGATATGACAGGCGCCAGTGCGACCTCTGTCATTGGTGTGGTGGTGTTTGCCACTTTCTTAGGGTTAGCAACGCTTACCTTATTAAAAGATGAGCCCGAATTAGGCCGTCGTGTTATCGGTGGCATTGAAGCCTTACAAGCATTAGTAATGCGCCTAGTACGCTTGGTGATGAAGCTAACGCCGTATGGGGTGATGGCATTAATGACTAAGGTGATTGCCGGCTCTAACTTACAAGATGTCATCAGCTTAGGCGGTTTTTTAATTGCCTCTTACTTGGCCATTGCCATTATGTTTGTGATCCACGGTGTGCTACTGACTTTAGTGGGGGTGAATGCGAAACGCTTTTTCACTAAAGTTTGGCCAGTGTTGGCGTTTGCCTTTACCAGCCGCTCTAGTGCCGCCACCATTCCACTCAACGTGCAGGCACAAACTAATAAGTTAGGAGTGCCAGATACGATAGCGAACTTCTCGGCCTCTTTTGGCGCTACTATTGGTCAAAATGGTTGTGCCGGTATTTATCCCGCAATGTTGGCAGTGATGATAGCGCCGACTATGGGCATTGATGTGCTAGATCCACTGTGGCTTGCCACACTCGTGGGCGTAATCACCCTAGCCTCCTTTGGTGTGGCAGGTGTGGGCGGTGGTGCCACTTTTGCCGCTTTAATCGTGTTACCCATTATGGGGATGCCAGTGGCATTAGCCGCCTTGTTGATATCCATTGAACCCTTAATTGATATGGCGCGTACCGCATTAAACGTGAATGGCTCTATGACTGCCGGTACCATTTCAAGCAAGTTACTGGGGCAAACCGACCAAGCCGTGTTTGCCAAAGATGAAGAAGACGGCCAAACCGCTAACGCAAGTTTATAAGTCAGTATTCAGACAAAGCCCCAAGCCGGTTAGGTTTGGGGCTTTTTTTATTGTTGATTTATGGCCCAGTGCTGGCGGCTTTGTGCTCACATCAGGTTAAAAGTTTGATATCATTTACGCCATTAGGCTATGCATGCTCGCATGGTCACCCCTTTTATTAATACAACGCATTAATGTATGCATAATGCGTTGGAGGAAGTTATGTCACAATTTGTTGTATGTGCCCTTTATAAGTTCGTTACCCTAGATAACCACCAAGCGCTGCGCGAGCCACTGCAATCCATGATGGAGTCAGTACAAATTCGTGGCACACTGCTGCTGGCCAATGAAGGCATTAATGGCACTGTTGCCGGCTCTCGTGACGCCATTGAACAACTAAAAGCCTGGTTTGCTAACGATGTCCGTTTTAATGGTATTGATTACAAAGAATCACTCAGCGAAGAGCAGCCTTTTTATCGCACTAAAGTGAAGCTGAAAAAAGAAATTGTGACCTTGGGCGTTGAAGGTATCGATCCTAAACGCGTAGTCGGTACTTATGTGGCGCCTAAAGATTGGAATGCGCTTATTTCCGACCCCGATGTGGTGTTGGTAGATACCCGTAACGATTATGAAGTGGGCATTGGTACCTTTAAAGGTGCCCTTAATCCCAATACCGACAGCTTTCGTGAGTTTCCTGAATACGTTAAAAACAACCTTGATGCCAATAAGCATAAAAAAGTGGCAATGTTTTGCACCGGTGGCATTCGCTGTGAAAAAAGCACGGCTTATCTTAAAGAGCAAGGCTTTGACGAGGTGTACCACCTACATGGCGGTGTATTAAAATACTTAGAAGAAGTGCCCGCTGAAGAGTCACTGTGGGAAGGCGAGTGCTTCGTCTTCGACAACCGTGTGACCGTGGATCATCAACTACAACCCGGTCAATATCAGCTGTGCTCGGCTTGTCGTGCGCCTTTGTCGCCTCAAGACTTACAACATGCCCATTACCAACATGGCGTGAGCTGTGCTCATTGTTATGGCAAGCAAACGCCCGAGCAGCAAAGCCGTTATGCGGAGCGTGAGCGCCAGCTGCAATTAGCTCAAGCACGCGGCGAAGCACACATTGGTAGCGATGCCGTGGCGGCTGCCGAGCAAAGACGCGCTGAAAAATTAGCACGCAAAAAACAACAACAAGAAAAGACACAGCGGTAAGCTTTAAGCCGTCAGCTCTCAGAAAGTGAGCAAGACTAACCCTAACCAAAAAAAACCTAACAATACAGGGTGTTTTTTCTTTAGCTGACCGCTTATCGCTGACGGCTTATCGCTTCGTGGAACGAACCCATGCTCTGGATCCCTTTTACACTGTTTGCAGCCTTTATGCAGGCGTGGCGCAATGCGTTTCAAAAGCAGCTGAGCCAAGATTTAGGTGCCACTAGCGTCACCTTGGCACGCTTTATTTTGGCAGGCCCCATAGCGGCACTTTATTTATGGGGCCTGTATTACTGGCAACCGAGCCAGCCGCTGCCGCACTTTACTCAAACGCACACCGGCTATTTATTTGCAGCTTATATTATTGGTGCGGCGGTATGCCAAATTGCGGCCACCGCCTTGATGGTGCGACTGTTTCAACTGCGTAATTATGCGGTGGGAGTGGGACTTGCCAAAAGTGAAGCCATTTGGGCAGCCATCTTAGGGGTGGCATTTTTTGGCACCCTGCTCTCGCCATTAGGTTGGCTGGGGGTCGTGATCGGCAGCCTGGCTGTGGGCTTATTGAGTGGTCTGCGCCACGTTACAGCCCACGTTTCCCCCAAAACCCTGATCCTAGGCGTGGCCAGCGGTTTAAGCTTTGCTCTCACCTCACTGTGGGTAAGAGAAGCCAGTTTATTACTGGCACTCGACTTTCCTTTTTCTGCCGCTTGGGTTTTGCTGCTGGTGATCAGTCTGCAAACGCTGTTATTGGTCAGCTGGTTAGGTATTCGTGATCCCGCCAGTTTAACTGGCTTAATCAAGCGCCCTACTCTCACCGCCTTAGTCAGCATCACCAGCTGTTTAGGCTCTATTGGCTGGTTTAGTGCCATGAGCTTAGAAAGCGTGGCCTTGGTAAAAACCTTAGGACAAATAGAAGTCTTATTTACGCTGCTGATTTCTACTTATTATTTTAAGGTGAAGCTCGCTCGCCAAGATAAATGGGGGCTGGCCTTAATTGTGCTTGCCGCCCTGTGTGTGATGTGGGCGTAAAGGCAGCGCTACGTTATACGCCGTACGCTTTACGTTACAAATCAACACCAAGCCTTCGGAGAGCTGTCAGCTTTAAGCGGTAAGCTGTCAGAAAAACAAAAAGCTGAATTGCCGCGTCCTTGTACTCCTCGCAATGACGAAAGGCTAGCTCCGGCTTTTCGTAAATAACCTTTCATACGTCAAGACGTTGCGTTAAATTTTAAGCCGTGCCATGGTATTTATGTGAATAAATTGCCCCTACAAAAATATTGCAACTCATCGAATGTCTAACTAACAAAAAGCTCGGCTAGCTAGGAGGGTTACCGTCAAAGGGGTAACGTTTAAAGGTTAGAAGCTGCTTCACCCCTTCTAGCACTAATAAACCCACCGCCAGCCAAATGGCGATATACGTCGGCCATTCTGCGGCTTTAATGGTTTCCCCTAACACCAAAGACACCACCACCAACAATACCGGCTCAACATAGCTCAATAAGCCAAACAAACTAAAGGGCAACTGACGACTGGCCAAAATATAGCATACCAAGGCCAGTGCACTGATCATGCCAAGCCCTAATACCAATAACCATAAGATGGGGCGCTCGCCAAAGGCGGCAAACGGCGTATCAACCGACAACACAAACCAAGCAGCAACCGGGATCATTAACAGCATATCGCACCATAAGCCGCCTAAGTGATCGCTCCCCAACCAGCGGCGCCACACAAAATAAGCCGGATAACCAATGGCCACCACTAAGGTTTCCCACGACACCCCACCGGCATGCCATACTTCGTTCGTCACCCCAACAGCGGCAAAGGCTACTGCGGCCCATTGTAAACGCGTGGGTCTTTCTTGATATAAAAAGCGGCCAATCAAAACCAATACCAAGGGCATCATAAAATAGCCCAAGGAAACGGGTAGCCCGCGGCCATTTATCGGCGCCCACATAAAAATCCACAGTTGCACGCCTAGCAAGGCGGCGGATAACGGCAAGCCTAGCCACAATAACGGCCGCGACTTCATCTCTGCGAATAAATCAGTCACCAGCTTCCAATCGCCACTGTAAAGCAAGAACAACGCCACACAGGGCATAGTCAGCAACATACGCCAGCCAAACACCACCTCACCATTGAGTGGCTGCATTAAACTTGCATAATAATACAATAACGCAAACAGCACAGAGGCCAATACCGACAGCGTAATCCCCTTAGTCACTTTGCTTTCCTCTTATGGTGGGTGTGTTATATAACGAAGTGGCTAGAGTTTATCAGCTATCAACCTCATGTTGAGCTAACTTAACAATTAAAAACTGTTTTTAAGCCAGATATTGGGCATTAATAAAGCAACTTAGCTAAAGACTTACCCGTGCGAAGATAGCTACCTGTCGGTTTTCTGGCAGGTATCAAGGTAGCGATACCAGTCATTAAGTAAACGGCTGCGGCTATCTATATCGTTTGCATGCTGCAGTGCCCCGAATATCTCCATATATTTCTCGCGAGCTTGAGTTAACGGCTCACTATCATACTGCACTTTCATCCACTCTCGTTCTTGGCTGGTTGGCTCCTCGAGAAAATCGTCTATTTGATAGAGGTAATCTGGCATCATCAAGTTAGATGAGTGCCATATATTTTGCATCGGTATGGGGCGCAAAAACAAATACGGAAGCATGTAAATATTACTTAACATTACATTCAGCAGATAATGCTGCGCTTTTTGTGAAGACCCGATACGGTAGTGTGCTAATGCGGCATATAAAAAGAACGTAGGCTCGCCCATGTCATCAGGGAACTCTTGTTCAAACCAGTCTAAAAAGTCGACTGCTTTTTCAGGAGCATCACTCAGTACAAAGTAGACACACACCCGGTATCGTTTTCCTGAACCGTCTGATACTGCACCAAATTGTTCCTTTTCTTTAAAGAGCTCTCTTCGGGCCCGATTAGCACGGTCGCGGTACTTTTTTTGTTCATGAGTTAGCAAAGATCCACCTCAAAAAATTAATATAAAAAAACATCAAAGTGCTACATGCTAGTTTTCTAGTGAATATTTAGCATGAAGCTTATAAATGGGCTCTATACATCACTTTAAACAAAGCTATTTGCGAACCCAGTGCTATTAGTTTAGAATTTTCAAATATAGCTACATACTGCTTAAGTTAGCCTTTATTTATAATATAAGTAATGCCAGTGTTGTATCAGGTTAAGGAATTGCTCTCACTGTGTCAGCACCAACCTACAATGAATACTCTTTAATTGAGATAGTACACAGTAATGGAAGATTAGTAATGGAAGATAAAGACTCTCCTGCCCTACGTGTTGGTGTGGATTTTCGTGATACTCAAAACGCCACTCAACCCGTGCTTAACCATATTAAAGCCGGCAAAAAACGCGCGCCATTGCTGCGCTATATCCGCATCAACCTGCCACGTACTACCCGACTGCTACTGATTGGCGTGATTGCCGTAATAGGCAGCGCTTCAGCAGCAGTGGCGCTACTCAAGCATGAGCCCTTTCTATTTGCGACCCCGGTATTATGGGGAGTATTTGGGGCGGCCGTTATATTCGTTGCCGTAGGGTTAATCACCTCCGCCCGTATTTGGACATGGGGCTTGCTCATCGCCTTGTGCTCTTTGCTGGTCTATATTGGCGGCCTATTGGGCAATGCGCCTTATGTTTGGCATGGTGCCAGTGTGGTTAACGCCGCCATCTGGAATATTACGCTGCTTGCCTCAGTGGCCTACCTCGTATTGTTTGGGGCACTGCGCTACGGCATGATAGTTGCCGCTCCCGATAACCAACATTTTCTGGACTGATAAGGGTTTATCAATGGATCTCGGTTTTCCATGGTGGCTTCGTGTGGAGCATTTCCTTAATATTATTTTTATTACGTTTCTGGTGCGCTCAGGTTTAGAAATTCTGGGTACCTACCCTAAACTGTATCGCTCACAGCATACTGTGCCAGGCACTTCTTGGGCTCAGTTTACGGTGCAAGATGAACCTAAACATAAGTACTACACAGTAGGCGGCGAAGACAGCGACTACTCGCCCCGCATTTCTCTGCCTGGGCGGCGCTCCCTTGGCCTAGGGCGCTATTGGCATTTTATAACCGTCACCGGCTTTGTTAGCTGCTGGGTAACCTACTTTATATTGCTCTTGGTAACCGGTCAGTGGCGACGTTATGTTCCCACCAGTTTAGACACCTTTACTCAGGCGGGCCACGATATGCTGGCCTATCTTGCCTTCACCATGCCCCACCCCGTTGAGGGCATGGTGTTTAATGCCCTGCAACAACTGTCTTATGGCTTTGTGATCTTGGTACTCACGCCTTTGGTCATCTTAACGGGGGCATTTCAGTCTCCGGCCATTGCCAACCATTTTTCGCGTATTACCCGTTTGCTCGGTGGCCGCCAAGTGATCCGCAGCACCCACTTTTTATGCTTGGTAGGATACGTCACATTCTTTGCAGTACACGTGGTTTTGGTCTTTATGCACGGCTATTTGCACGAAACCTCAAAAATGGTGTTGGGGCACTCTAATAACCCTGTTTTGGGCGGCGTTATATTCAGTATCGGTCTCGCCCTTGTTATCACTCTGCATGTGGTGGCCACGCGGTGGAGCTTGGCAGACGGCCGAGCGGTTGAAAAGTTACATAATATGATTGTGCGACCATGGTCAAACCTACTGTACAAACTGCCGGCGCGCATGCACTACGATCGCTCCAATATCACCGGTAAAAATGTAGACCTAAAGAACAGTACCCACAACTTCCGTGGCAGCGGTCGGCCACCAGAAGCCGACGAGTATCTGGCGCTGATGGCCAACTGCTACGAAGACGACTACGTACTTGAAATTGGTGGCTATGTTGAGCGCCCAATAACGCTAACCATAGCCGATCTTCGCGAGCTTGCGGCCGGCCACTCTCAAACCACACTACACCACTGCGTGCAGGGCTTTACCTCCATCGGGCGCTGGCGCGGTATTGCACTGTCAGATCTATTGGATTTGGTTCAGCCACTGCCCGGTGCGACTGATGTGGTGTACACCAGTTTTCAGAATATGGGCCGCGATGACGTACTATATGAAGGCGGCATCTATTACGAATCCACCCCCATGGTTGAGGCCCGGATGCCGCAAACGCTGATTGCCTTTGAGCTGAACGACGAAGGCGAAATTCCTGCCAAAAATGGCGGCCCAGTAAGACTCCGTTTAGAAACCTCAACTGGGTTTCGTAGCTTAAAGTGGCTAGAACGTATTGAAGTGGTCAACCGCTACGACATTATCCTTGAAGGGCGCGGCGGCTTCTTTGAGGACACCGACTTCTATGATCGCAACCAGCTGATCTGATTGTTCGCGAAAAGAAAAGGAAACCGTTTGATGACGCTGAAAAAAACACGCCCACGCACCCAAGCCGAGCTTGATGCCTACATGGCCGCGCGCCCAAGGCCGGTGCGCAACACCTATGAAGGTATGTACCCGCTGCACCAAGATATTGAGCTGACAGACGAGCAGGTGCAAATAGTGCAAGACTACCTGAAAGAGGTGAACTTTCATCTGCCAGGGGCCGCCCATGAGTTTCTCGTGGTGCGCTGGGCACGTTACACCGGCTTTCAGTTTATGCAGGAAGATCTGGAAGCCTATGCCATTGGCCTTCGCTGTACCCATCCCGGTATGGAAGATCAGCACACCTTTATTCGTATGTCGTGGGGCCAGTTAATGGGCGATCCTGACGCGGTTCGCCTGCCGGTTAATAACCCCGTGCTCGCAAGCGATATGATGACCCTCGCCCGCTATCGTGATACCCGCACCGGCCCCTCACGCACGGGTGTTAACGCCTATGGAGCAGCGTCCGATAACACGACACCCAACACTTCTGCACCCGGCACCGACTTTGATCTCAAGCTGTTAAACGGCGCACTTGATGATGTACTAGCACAGCACCTTAGCGGCCAAGGCCGCGAAATAAACTCATGGTGGAACCCTGCTCTTCATTGGGGCGTAGCTTTAGCTGGGCGCTACCCGCGACTGAAGTACTTCGAATCTAAGGGGCGCCTAAATGATCATGCTTTGGCGACATTACACGCTTTTGAAGCGCGAGCAGCCCAGGCGGAAACTGCCCTAAACGAGCTAGGCTTAGCCCTGCCCGCCCACGTGGCTGAGCATGCGCTTAAGCAGGCACAAAAAGCGGAAACTGGCCATTTTTCTCGCCGTCATCGCATTCGCAATCCACAGCCGCTTACAGACACAAAAAAATAACGTTATTACCGCAGTAACGGTATTAACTTCATCGCCGCTTTCCTTATGAGTAGCCAGCGAGGTGTTTGCTAGCTGGCGCCATTTAAGGTGGTATTAGCTAGATTTTTTTTCAGGAAACAGCCGCGCTGATAACTTGATATACGCTGCTGCTGATTGCACTTGAATAATATAGGCTAACGCAATTAATACCGCCGCCTGCGCGCCAGCCTCGCCAAAGGCTGTCATCGACAACGCCAGTGCAATCGATAAATTACGCATCACAGTGCCATACACTAAAGCGATACCGTCACCACGATCAAGCACCTTGCGAGCCACCACAGTACTAATAACATAGTTGATGGCATACAAGGCCAATAATGGCAAAATAAGCGTGACCACCAACGCAGGCGACGCGACTAAATCTTGTCCTTTAAGTGCCATTGCCACAAAGACAACGCCCAGCACGCCTAAGCTAGAAAAAGGCGGAAACTGCGGTGCTAATCGCTGTTTAAAAACCGTTTCGCCTTGTTTTTTAACCAGCCACAGCCGAGTCAGTTGTGCCAACACAAAAGGAAGCGCAATAAACAAAATAATTTGTTTAAAAACTTGGCCTAACTCAACAGGTACATCGGCACCCATTAAAAACTTCACATAAAATGGCGTTAATAACGAGCCTAATAATAATCCAATAATGGTCATTTTAATGGCAGACGGGACATTACCTTTAGCAAAACCAGTCCAAGATATAGTCATGCCGCTGGTCGGTAATAACGCGGCCAACAACAACCCCAGCGCCAACGCTGGCTGCTCTGCAAAAAACACGCGGCCTAAGCCATAAGCGACCAAAGGAATACATAAAAAATTAATGCCCACCGCCCACCATTGAGCACTATTGCCACCCGGTGCAAGCAGTTGCTGGGGCTTAACGCCAACCATCATCGGATAAATCATTAACAAGGTGAGAGGTGCAATAAATACCGCTAACCCTTGGGTAGACATTGTTAGGCTAGCAGCCAAGCCCAACACTAAAAATAGGGGAATACTAAGACTCAAATTTTTACTTAACCACAAAATGCCTTTCATGACTCACCCCCAGCTCGCTACATTAAACGTTACGTACGATAAACCTTGCCCGCTATAAATTTAGATCTTTCTTATATACAGGTTAACAGCAAATGATGCTAAAGGTAATTTTTGTGGGCAAGTTTTAAAAACTCAACGTAAACCAGTAACGATAAGCCCTAGTTTTATAAAAGAAAAAGTGAAATACTGACTGTCAAACATTGCTAGGCGAAAACGCCTCTCACCGATAGGTTTAGCCACCAAACTATGGGCGCATAACCATGCTAGAAGATAACAACAGACTGTCTATTAACATTGGCGTGATTGATTTTACGCTAAGCCTACCGCTAAAGATCGAAAGGGCCTGCGTATTTTTGCCTGAAGACTTAATTGAGGCAGTAAACTTTAGTGATTTGCTAATGGTCATTGAGCCCCCTGCAGACTGGCTCTTTCAACACCAAGCGCAGCTTTCTGAAATATTTTCTTGTGTCATTATTTCAAAGAAAGATAAAGCATCAAGCAAACTAAAAACTATTCAGCTACCACAAAGCGTACCTTACACTCATTGTGTGCTAGATCTGACAGATGCATTCAACCAGCCTTCTCTTGTGGGTGTAGATCTGGGCGACTTTTGCACCATCATCAGTCAGGGAAATCGACTGCATTATTACCAAAGTTCTTGGCTCACATCAAAAACTCTGGATTCAAGCAACCTCTCCTCGCATTTAAAGGAGCTTGATGCTTTGAGCAATATCAAAGGGCTTTTTACCGTAGCCGCTCTCTCGCAGCAGCATAGCCACGACATAGATGCTTATATAGATATTGCAAGCTTTGTGCGCAATAAAGGGAATGAAAATACGATTACAGCCTGCGCTGTGCGTTTTACTCCTGATGAGCCAGCAAGCAGAGCAAGTGTCATTGCCGTTGTTTTAGAGACTCGATAATTATTAATTATCTAAATATATTATTTTAATAAATAATGACAACTTAACTTTTACCTTAATTATTATTTCGCCACTGATAATAAACTCTTACCAGTGGCAGCATAGCGAATAAAATCGGCTGACATAACAATTAATCTTATCATTCTTGATGTATTATTTACTTTGATGCCTATCAATTAGCTCTCTAACATAACGATTTGAATATCCATGACTAACAACAATAACATCAAGACCAACATTTTTATAAATATTTAAAGAACGTTCAATTGCGTTTATAATCCATGATGTTTTATTACCGAATGCACCACCGCCAATGAGTGTAATATACACTTTATTATTTCCAGTCTTGTGGTAATTTAGAATACCGACACAAATAAGCGCTTCGTATGAAGCTTCTAAAATAATCTTGGCAAATGCTTCCCATAACACTGGTGACTGATTTGAATACGCAACAGGAAGCGCGGAACAATAGGCTTGGGTTACAGTGTGTTTTGAGTCATTTAATGTTACTTCTGTTCCCCATTGAACTCCAATACGTAATAACTTTCTTATTTCATCAACCTCAGATCCAGCGGCTATTTTTATTTTATCACTAATTTCTTTCAACCCCTCCTCTGATGCTAAAGCATAACCGTTTTTCATCTCCCAAAGACGGCTATCTACATTTCCCAATGCAGTACCAATATCAGCAAGGCAATCTATTTGATTATTAGATGTTTGACCTATTTCGCAGTTAACTTTTGCGAAGTAATTTCGATAAATCGTTCCTGCTCCTGCCGCTATAGCACAAGCAGGTCCTTGTGTTCGATCATATTCATAACCACTTACTCCTTGCTCTGGCGTAATATTAGGAGAAACCATTTCTAATAAGTTAAACTGGGAAGCAACTTGAAATAAGGAATCAGCATTTAATTCTTCGATATGTAGTTTCTGAACATCAGCAATTACTTCACGAACAGATATTTTTTGAGTTTGACATTTAATCTGATGAGCGCGAGTTCGCAATTCTGCTAACGATGGAGTTTCTAAGCGCCCACAGATATACTCCTTATTATTTATATGAGACTTTAATATCTCACCGTTAACAGACAGGTTTTTACGAACTTCCGCTGGAGATCCTTCTGAAAAACCAACCAACTTTTCAAACCACATATCACACTCCTTTGTAAAGCAGTTGAGTCAAAAAGTGACTCATACTGATTAGCCTTATTATGCATTTTTACTATTCAATTATATGCCTTACAGGATCCGTCCGTTCGCGAAATTCATCTGAGAGTTTCAATAAAAGGCTTTCATCAGCCAGGCCTTCAGCACGAATGGCAAGTAACTGTAACCATGCTTTAGAACGACTATGGCCATCAAAAATAACGCTCATTTGTTTATCACGGCTTTCAACTAACCTATAATTCAACAAATACCTTTCATGAATATCTTTACTTTCATCATTAATCACATCTTTAAACTCAGCAAAGCAACGCGAGCAATATTTTACAATAGCTTTTTCTTTTATCTTCTTAAATACTTTCCAATCTGATTCATTCATAATCATTACTCAAAGTCATAATCATCGTTGAATAGTTCCATCTTACTATTTACATACTCCATTATCTCGTCGTATTCAGTCTCTTCTACCTGCTTGGCAACTACGAAACAAAAGAGATATGAGGAAATATAATGAAATTTGTACTGTTCCTTTGACTTTTCATCGCATGCCCAATCTCTTTGTACTTGTTCTTCATTCTCATCCATCATCTCCTGAATGAGAGCGGCATAGTTCATGCTATTTCTTTTAGAGAAGATCAGCGGCGCAATTTGGTAAAGGTTTTGGACCTGAATGTCACCACTCTCTCTGGCCGCTTCTTCAGCCTGCTCCAAAGAGCCCTCTGCTTCTTTAAGCCATTGCTTCATATTTTTTGTAAGCTTCATAATACATAACATCCACTTGCATAGGGCTTATTCTAAAGTCTACTTTATAGCAAAAATCTGTTTGCAATTTTTATATTGGACTTGCCATTGACCGTCCTGATCACGTGCTTCAGCGAATGCATTATCGCCCTTAGTCCACCAGACCATGCTTACCTCATCCGTATACCGAGCACCCGATGCAGAGATGACATTAGGCAAAGTGTACTGCTTACCACTAGGCATGGTTACCTTCACAAAATTGAGACTTCCATCTGAAAGCGAATAATATTTCGCTACTATCCGAGCACCGCTTTCACATTGGTAAACTAACGGTGTGTCCCCTAAAAGCTCTAAACTACTTTTATCAACAGATGTGCTTGATGCCACGCACGCAGAAAGAGCAAAGTTAACAGCTACCAGTAGCACCAGTCCACATTTGTACCTTTTAAGCATTTTCTTTTCCTTCCGTCATCGTAGAGCATCAAAGACCCAATAGTAACCATTGAGATGGTAAATATAAATGGCTTGGTCTACACCGTTTACTGCCTCAATGCTTGTACCTTGTCTAATCACCTTCAGTACCACCCAACGTAAAAGCTGAAACCTAAGGAAACCTAAGTTGCCACCCAATGTTAAACTGTTTCACTAAGACTCATATTGAGCCA